>CAVIXF010000057.1:0-10945 GCA_963646585.1 Candidatus Gastranaerophilales bacterium HUM_1
TTCCCGATCGAGCTTGAGACCATAGACGACTCCAGAGCCTCGTTGTCCGCCATTCCGAGATTGTCCACAACCTTCGCGATCCTCTCCGAGCCGAAGAGACGCATCAGCTTGTCTTCGAGGGATATGAAGAATATCGAAGAACCCGGATCCCCCTGACGGCCGGCACGTCCGCGCAGCTGGCGGTCGACGCGGCGGCTGTCGTGACGCTCCGTGCCTATGATGGCGAGACCGCCCGCCTCGCGCACTTCCGGAGAAAGCTTGATGTCGGTGCCTCGTCCCGCCATATTGGTGGCGATCGTCACCGTGCTGGACTGGCCGGCCTGCGCGACGATCTCCGCCTCGCGGGCGTGCTGCTTGGCGTTGAGCACCTGCGCCTTTATGCCGCGGCGGCGGAACATACGCTCAAGAAGCTCCGAGGTGTCGACGTCGGTGGTCCCGACGAGCACCGGCCTCCCCTGCTCCTTAAGCTCGACCACCTTCTCTATGACGGCATCGTACTTCGCCTTCTTCGTCTTGTAAATCAAGTCGTTGTAGTCTATCCTGATCACCGGTCTGTTCGTCGGTATCACCACCACGTCCAGCTTGTAGATGCTCCAGAACTCGCCCGCCTCGGTCTCCGCCGTACCGGTCATTCCGGCGAGCTTGTGATACATACGGAAATAGTTCTGGAGGGTGATGGTCGCGAAAGTCTGCGTGGCGGCCTCGACCTTCACGTTCTCCTTCGCCTCGACGGCCTGATGAAGCCCGTCGCTCCAGCGCCGCCCCTCCATAATACGGCCGGTCTGCTCGTCGACGATCTTGATCTTCCCGTCCTCCGAGATGATGTAGTCGACGTTTATCTCGAACATCGTGTATGCCTTGAGCAGCTGTATGACGGTGTGCACGCGCTCGCTCTTGAGGGCGAAGTCCGCCATAAGCTCGTCCTTCCTCCTGCGCTTCTCCGCAGGGTCGGAGACAGTCTTCTCGATTTCGGCGATTGCGGAGCCCACGTCCGGAAGCACGAAGAAGTTGTCGTCGCTGACCGCCTGCGCGAGGACGTCACGCCCCTTGTCGGTCATATCCACGGTGTGCTGCTTCTCGTTGATGACGAAATAGAGCGGGTCGGTGATGTACGGCATCTCCTTCTCGTTGTCCTGCATATAGTAGTTCTCGACCCTCTGCATCAGCTGCTTCATCCCCGGCTCGCTGAGGAACTTGATGAGCGGACGGTACTTCGGATAGCCCTTGTAGGCGCGGTAGAGCAGGACTCCGCCCTCCTTCTCGTTCCCCTCGCCTATGAGCTTCTTCGCGTCGTTGAGTATCCCGGTGACAAGAGCCTTCTGCTTGTTGTACAGCGTCTCCACGAACGGCTTGTACTGGGCGAACTGCTGGTCGTCCCCGCGCTCCACCGGCCCGGAGATGATGAGCGGAGTCCTCGCGTCGTCGATGAGGACGGAGTCGACCTCGTCCACGATGGCGAAATGATGCTTCCTCTGCACCAGATCCTGCTGGCTGAAGGCCATATTGTCGCGCAGGTAGTCGAAGCCGAACTCGTTGTTCGTTCCGAAAGTGATGTCGCAGGCGTACGCCTTCCTCCTCGCGTCGGAGTTCGGTTCGTGCTTGTCGATGCAGTCGACACTGAGTCCGTGGAACATATAGAGCGGGCCCATCCACTCGGAGTCACGCTTTGCCAGGTAGTCGTTGACCGTGACCATATGCACGCCCTTGCCCGAAAGCGCGTTGAGGAACACCGGAAGCGTCGCCACGAGCGTCTTTCCCTCTCCGGTGGCCATCTCGGCGATCTTTCCCTGATGCAGGACGATTCCGCCGATGAGCTGCACGTCGTAGTGCACCATATCCCAGGTGACCTTGTTCCCGCCGGCGGTCCAGCTGTTGAACCACACCGCCTTGTCCGGCTCCCCGTCCTTCCCCGGACGGATTTCGACGAAATCACGCGACGCCGCCAGCTTCCGGTCGAAGTCGTTGGCAGTCACCACTATTTCGGTGTTCTGCGCGAACCTGCGCGCCGTCGATTTCATAATCGAGAACGCCTCCGGAAGAATCTCGTTCAGAGCCTCCTCTATCTTCTCGTCGACTTTTTTCGTCAGTTTGTCGGACTCCGTCGCCAGAGCCTCCTTCTCCTCGACCGGGATGTCCCCGTCAAGCTTGGCCTTTATCTCGGCGATGCGCGCCTCGTCGTCAGCTATGCGCGATGCGACGAAAGCCTTGAGCTCCGCCGTCTTGGCCCTGAGCTCGTCGTCGGAGAGTCTGTCGATTTCGCCGTACGCGGCCAGAACCTTGTCAAGCAGAGGCTTGATCGCCTTCATATCCCTGTCGGCCTTGGTTCCGAAGAGTTTCTTGAATATACCCGCCAATGACATATTTTTCCTTTTTTATATTGTTCCCGATAATTCCTAATCAGTTTCCCGACATCACGTCTTCTCAACGCCTGCCCCCGATGTCTCTGACCGTCGCAGCGGCACGATTGAAAAGCAGGATTCCGTCTTTCTGCGACGCAGATTGACAAAATCCTGCAAATGTAAGAAAAATAAGGGATATATGAAAATTCCATCCCCAGATTCGGAAAAGGTTCAGGAAATATGCCTTCCTCGGATTCAGAAACGGATCCGGAAATATGCCGTCCCGGATTCGGAAGCGGATTCGGCAATATTCCCTATTTTATTCCGTATTTGGCCAATATCTTCACGATCGGCTTGGCCACTGACTTGGCCCAGAGCTGGTAGCCGTAGTCGCCAGGATGCGTCCCGTCGACGGAAGTCTCGTGGTCGGGGGCGGTGGCGTTCGTCGTGTCGACATAATAGACATTCTTATATTTCTTGCAGGCCTCGCGCATCATCTTGTCAACCATCTCCTGCTTGCGGGTCTCGTATCCGTCCACTTCCGTGCTGAAATTGCGCCATTCGCGGTAGATGGTCTTCTGGAAGATGAGCGGCGCGTCCGGATGTTTCTCCTGGATGATCTCGATGAACTTGAAGAGACGGTCGTGAATCATCGCCGGAGACGGATTGGAGAACGCGTCGAAGACATATGCGTCGACGTCAGCGTCGGCGAGCGCGTGAGCGAAATACTCCTGAAGCTTGCTGTTCCCGGAGCATCCGAGGCTGAGGAACTGAAGCCCAGTCATCCTCGAAAGCTGCGCGGGATAGGCCATCCCGGAGCGCGAGGTGCTGATTCCGTGGGTGTAGCTGGAGCCGAAAATCGCGATGCGGTGGCGGAACGGATTCTCGATGGCGCGGATGACGCTGCCCTCGTCCACGCCGATTTCAAGGCTCGCGATGGAGCTCAGCACCGGGAGATAGAGCAGGCACTGCGACATCCCCGCCTTCTTGTGGTGCATCACGTTCTTGCTTTCTCCGTCCTTGCCGGCCGTGGTCGCGCCCGCCCAGAGCCATTTCCCGTTCTCACGGATGTAGAGGTCGAATCCCTTCTGCGAAACCTGCCCCGTCGAGCCGGCGTTGAAGACCCTGCCGTAGACCGGACGCACCGCGATTGTCGGGGAGTCCGTCTCGAACACGACCGCGATTCCGGAGCTCATAGTGGCCTGGTCGATTTCGGCCTTGGTGAACCCGCTGTGATAGACTGCGGTGTCAAGACGGTGGTAGATGTTCGGGGTCTCCGGGAAAAGTTTCCCGATCAGAGTGAAGTCCGAAGCCTGATAATACTTGAGCTGCTGGGCCGAAAGGTCAGCCGCCGAAAGCAGGCACAGTGAAAGCGCCGCGTACAAAAAGATTCTCTTTTTCATAATTACTGTGGATTTTTGGTTATTCCTCGTTTCAAGATTGTGGATTTTGGATATTTCTCCGCTTCAGGGTTTCGTATATATATGATATGAAACCGGTTACGACCATCATCAGCGACTGGGAGCCGTGGGAGACCGTGGCGAAGACGATGCCGAGGTCGAACGGAAGTCCGTAGACGGTGCTCAGGGCGAGGGCCACCACATAATGGAACGCCCCGAATCCTCCGGGGACAGGGACAGTCCATCCGATGCTGCCCGCGAGCATAAGGAACATAGCGTCTACGGCGGTGAGGGGGTCCAGAAGGGGCACAGAGCGCATAGAGCAGTAGCTCGTCAGGAAATACGCCGCCCAGATCAGGACGGTCAGAATGATGAACGCCGGAGCGTCCTTCATCCGGAAGCAGCTGACAAGCCCCGTCCATATCCCCCGGAACACTCCGCAGACCTTCGCCGCGAAGGCGTTCCTTTTCCTATAATATATTATAAGGTATATGACCGCGCCGGTGACGGCCGCCGCTGCGGCGACGATCCACCAGAGGCTGAAATCCAGACGGGCGGAAAACGGGCGCCAGACCTCTTCGAGGAAGAACCGTCCGAAACGCTCTCCGGTGACGGCGAGAAAGAGCAGGAGCAGGAGCAGCATCGCCAGCATATCGAAGCTCCGCTCCGTCACCACCGTGCCCAGAACCTTGTCATATCCGGCCTTCCTCCCCTTCGACCCGCCGGAGACGACCCCGCAGCGGACGAACTCCCCTATCCTGGGGAAGGCGAAATTGGCGAGGTAGCCGATGTTCACGGCGTTGAAAGTGGTCAGACGGCCCGTCCCCGGGTCTATGGGGAGCAGCAGCATCCTCCACCGCTCGCTTCTGAACCAGTTCGACAGCACCCCGACGGCGATGCCCGCTCCGACCCACTGCCAGCGGCATCCCGAAAGGCTGTCCCGGAACGCCGCCCAGTCAGTGTTCCTGAAACAGAAATACATAAGAACGACCGCCACTGCGAGTGACAGTCCGTATTTCAGCAGTTTATTTCCCTTGTCCGATTTCAACCCCTCTCCAGTCTGTGTCATACGCCCGGAGGATATGGAGGCATATTCCCGTATCCTCTTTACTTCCGGGGGACAAAATTATCAATTTTTCCGATAAGAAACCATCTTATTTTTTCTTGTTTCCAAGAAACATTACCTTTGCCATTTCTTTTGAAAACATAAACGATCACGATGAAATCCATTCTCGGAATAGGGAACGCCCTCACTGACATACTCGCAGTGCTTCCCAACGACTCTTTTCTCAACGAATACCACATCCCGAAAGGGAGTATGCAGCACGTGGACAAGGAGACCGGCGACGACATCCTTATGAGGCTGAAGCCGCTCGGAGTCCAGTATGTCGCGGGAGGGTCTGCGGCGAACACGATAACTGCGGCGGCCATATTCGGAATGAAGTCGGCTTTCATCGGGAAGATCGGGGACGACGACCTCGGCCACCTGTTCAGGAGCGACCAGGCCCAGTACGGCATCAAGTCCATACTCCTCAAGGGGAAGAACCCGTCCGGAAGGGCTATGGTGCTGATAACCGCCCCGAACGCGGAGAGGACTTTCGCCGACTATATGGGGGCCGCGCTGGAGCTTGTGCCCGAAGACCTGAGGCCGGAATATTTCAAGGGATATGACTATTTCCACATAGAGGGCTATCTTGTTCAGAATCAGGCTCTCATCCGTCAGGCCGTGAGGATGGCGAAGGAGGCGGGGTGCATAATTTCGCTGGATATGGCCTCCTACAACGTGGTCGAATCCAACGACGTCTTCCTGCACGACATCGTGGAGAAGTATGTCGACATCGTGTTCGCGAACGAGACCGAGGCGAGGGCGTTCACCAAGCTCGAACCGAGGGAGGCTCTCGACGAAATCGCGGAGCACTGCCGGATAGCCGTGGTCAAGATCGGCAAAAACGGGTCTATGGTGAAACAGGGCGACGAGTACCACTTCATCGAGGCCTGGCCGGCCGACCCTATCGACGCGACGGGGGCGGGCGACACCTACGCCGCCGGATTCCTCTACGCGCACTCGCTCGGAATGCCGCTCAAGGTCTGCGGCGAGATAGGCTCGGTCATCGCGGCGAAGGTCGTGGAGGTCATAGGCACAAAAATTGACATCCCGCGCTGGAAGACGGCGAAAAAGGAGATCAAGTCTATGATCGCCGCCAACAGGAGACAGGCTTCGGACAGCCCCCGGATTCCGGAAGGGGCTTGATTTCGGGGAACTCAATCCCGGGTCCCCGATCTTTTTCCTGGGGGCTTGAACCGGGGGGCTTGAAACAGCGGGGGGTCATATTTAATCAAAGGCATATATGGGGTTCATAACGAATCTGGCGATACGCCGCCAGCTGAAAAAACACGGATACGCGCTTGAGAGGGGCTTCGTCCCGCTTTCAAAGCTGCGGCGTGCGGTTCTGCTTCTGGACGTGGAGGACGCGGAGTTCAAGGAATGCCTCAGGTTCGCGTCCGACTGGTCAGCCGGGAACGGGATAGCCCTCAAGCCGTTTTTTCTCGACCTCGGCAAGCACGGCAAGGACTATGTCCCTCAGACAGACGCGAAGACGACGATTTTCAGACGCGAACTCGCGTTCTGCGGAACTCTTCCGAAAAGAATTGTCGACGAGCTCAAGTCCTCCCCTGCGGATCTTCTCATCAGCCTGGCCTCCGACAGCCGGCCGGCGGTACGCTGCTTCTGCGGAATTGTTCCGGCGAAGTTCTGCATAGGGACCTGTGACTACGACGGCTCTCCCTTCAATATGGTGTTCTCGCGCCCTTCGGACGAGGGGGAGCGGCGGGAAGGCTTCAACGACAGCCTCAAATGCCTCGAAAGCATAACGGAATATCTTCCTAAAGTCATATAAGAGGCTGGTTTTTAATGATTACCTAAACAAACAGATATGGCAAACGGTCTGAAAAAGTACGGAATGGTCGCGCTGAAAGGAATCAGTATGGGCGCGGCGGATGTCATCCCGGGAGTGAGCGGCGGCACAATCGCCTTTATGACAGGAATTTACGGAGAACTCGTCGGTTCGATACACAATTTCGACAAAACGGCGTTCCGACTGTTCTTCACAGGCAGGTTCCGCGAGTTCTGGAAGCACATCAACGGGAACTTCCTGCTTTCGCTCATCTGCGGAATAATGGTCAGCATCTTCTCGCTGGCCAAGCTGATGACCTATCTGCTTGAAAACCACCCGCATCAGACCTGGGCGTTCTTCTTCGGGCTCATCGTGGCCTCGTCAATCTTCATCCTCAGGGACATCTCCGGCTGGAAGGTCAGGGACTATGTCCTCACCGTCATAGGCATAGGGCTCGGGGCGGCGGTCTGCACGCTCTCACCCACCACGACCCCTGACGGTCTCTGGTTCATCTTCCTCTGCGGCGCGATCGCCATCTGCGCGATGATTCTCCCGGGAATCTCCGGCAGTTTCATCCTCGTGGTCCTCGGGAAATATGACTATGTGCTCGGCGCGGTCGCGGGTCTCACCTCGTTCGGCAAGGCGGAGGAGGTCACCGCCGGTCTCGCCACCGGGGCGATGAGCTGGGGGCAGTGCCTGCTCGTCATCATCATTTTCGCGCTCGGGGCGGCCATCGGCATAGTCGCGTTCTCTAAATTCCTCCACTGGCTGCTCGCCCGCTGGAACAGGGAGACCACGCTGATTCTCGCCGGATTCATCATCGGCTCTCTGATAAAGGTGTGGCCGTGGCACAACCCTGTGAACGACCGGCCCGTCATCCCGGGGCTCTCGACTGTAGACGGAGCCGCGGTCATCCCGCTCTCTGAAGCGAATGTCGCGGGGGTCGTCATTTTCGCGCTCATAGGTCTCGCCCTCGTCTTCGGCATCGAGCTTTGCAGCAAGATGATCGCGAACAGAAAATAGAGAAACGAGGGTGACTAAAAAGTCCTGCAGGGACCGCGCCGGAGGCGCGAGATACCCCTACAGGGGTCGCAGACGATAGTCTGCGGGGGTTAAGAGGTAAAAAAGAGGGGGTGACTAAAAGGATTTTAGTCACCCCCGTTCAGAAAACGACTGTTTCTACTGCTCTTCGATGTCGGACTCCACGCCGATGCTCTTGAAGTATTTGTGCACGCGCCCGAGACGTATTGAAGCGCCCGCAAGCACTGCGCCGAATGCTATGAGACCCAGCCCGAGAATCCACACAATCACTGTAGCTCCTGCTGTGAGCGGATTGAGGGTGATGAAGATGCCGAGGAAAAGGGTGAGTATGCCGCCGGCTATCATCCAACCGGAGCCGCTGACGCGGAACGCGCTCAGGTCGCCGGCGAGGCCGATGATCATAAAGCTGTGGTAGATGAGCCAGATTCCGAGAAAGATCGGAATCGTCACCATCGTGATGCCCGGCCAGGCGCAGAGAAGGATGCCGACAAGAATGTCAAGAATGCCTCCGACGATGTTGTAGCCCCTCATCATAAACCAGTTGCGGCTGCTTGCGGCGACGACGAGCTCCACGATTCCGGTAAGGAGCATAACCGCTCCGAAAGTGTAGCTGAACAGCATATAGCTGTCGGCCGGGTAGCAGAAAACAGCGATGCCGGCGGCTATGCACACCAGTCCCGCGATGCAGAGCAGCCACCAGTTCTTGACCGTTCTGGCCGCCTTGCCTGTCAGTTGTGAAATGAAATCTCCCATAAGAATTTTTATTTTGCCTCCGCAGGCGTTCTGCCTGCCTGCAAAAGACGGTTTTTAACTTTCCGCCCGGGAAAGCGAGAGTCCGGCAGTGGAATCCGCGCCCGGGCAAATCCCGAATGTCGCAACAAATTTGAAGCCAAACAGAGTGTCGGCAGGCCGGCTGACAGGGCGGACGGGATGCCGCCTCCTCCACAATAGGGGACGGAAGCGGCGGCAGGCAGGGGCAGACCGGTGTGGGGTGACGGTGTGGGGTGACGGTGTGGGGTGACGGTGTGGGGTGACGGTGTGGGGTGGGGCAGTCCCGATATGCCCCGATACACAGGGAACAATATTTGCTGTGGTCGGCGGTTCGGCCGGCGTAGCCGCCGGCTTATCGAGGAAGTGATTCGCCGCCGGGCGTACGGTCCGGACAACTCAATATGAAAGTCAAGGAAGGTCTCATACGCTTTTTCACCGCGCTGATGCTGGGCGTCTATGTGCTCGGCATCGTCGGCTTTGACGTTCACAGCTGCCTCGCGTCCGGAAAAAGCTTTGTCGTGCCGCTCTGGAACGGGGAGCTCTCCTGCTGCGCGATTCATCCGGAAGACCTCTGCTCCGACGGAGACTGCTGCGGCAACTGCCGCCACGGGCACGGCAATGACTGCGGGACAGACAATGACTGCCTACACGGATATGGCAATGACTGCCGCCGCCACGGGCATCCGGAGCATAATCACGAAAACGGAAATGCCGGAGAAACCGGAAACGCCAAAGAGGACGGGACTGACAGCCGGGGCGGCTATGCGAACGGGGTCACGGACCGCTGCTGCTCCGACGCATTCCATTTCCTTGAGCTCACTGGCAGCTGCGAAAATCACAACGACAATTTCTCCGAGGCGCTTTCCGCCCTCACAACAACAATCAATCTTTTCTTCTCCGCGCCGCAGGATTTCTTCCGCGCCGCAGAGTCCGGCGCCGCGTCTCCATCCGGCATCGCCCTCCGAGGGCGCAGACTGCCAGGGTGCGATGTCCTCGCGCTGCTTTCAGTTCTGAGAATATAGGGTTTGGGAACAAGCTTCCGACGCCGCATCGAAAAATCTCACGGGTCGGAACAGTACGGTCAGTGACACTGGCCGTGAAAGGGTGCAAACTTTCACTTGCAACCCGTTCCGCCGCCCATATAATCTTTCAGAACACAAAATGAGAAAACAGATATTATTCATAGCTATAGCATCGCTTCCCGCGCTGATATGCGCGGAAACGGTCAGCGCACAGGTCGTCGACGCGGCGGGACAGCCGGTCGACACCTCCGCAATCTACGGAGAGAGGCAGGACAGCCTCGCCGCCGCAGTCTTCACCGGGCATCAGTCCGGAAACTATCTCCCGAGAGGAAAGGAAATCAGAACGGAGGTCATCTCCGCTGCCGGGCTGTGCAAGATGGCCTGCTGCAACCTCGCCGAAAGCTTCGAGAACTCGGCGAGCGTGACCGTGGGCTACTCCGACGCGGTCACGGGCGCGAGGCAGATACGCCTGCTCGGACTTTCCGGGGTCTACACCCAGATGCTCGACGAGAACCGTCCGGTGATGCGCGGCCTCTCCGCCCCATTCGGGCTTTCCTACATCCCGGGACAGTGGCTTGAGAGCATACAGATAGCCAAGGGATCGACCTCCGTCATCAACGGAGTGGAGTCAATGACCGGCCAGATCAATATGGAGCACCGCAAGCCCACGGACGAGAAGCCGCTATTCCTCAACTACTCGGCGATGAGCGACTCAAAGATGGACTTCAACGTCGCCTCCTCCCTCCAGCTGAACGAAAACTGGAGCACCGTCCTGCTCGGGCATATCTCCGGCAACTTCGCGACGCTTGACCACAACCACGACACCCTGCTCGACGACCCGCGTATGCTCCAGTTCAACTTCTCCAACCGCTGGCTCTACTACGCCCCGAGCGGCGTTCAGGTCCGCTTCGGCATACGCGCCCTGCGCGACAGCAGGCTCGGCGGCCAGATGTTCAAGGACTCCGAGGGGAAGAAACACTTCTACGACCACGACAGCTACAAGCTCGACGGCCTGGGCGACAATGAGATAAACCCGTGGGGTTCGGACATCCTCAACCGCTCGATAAACGGATATCTCAAGGTGGGCGTTCCCCTGAACGAAGAGAACAACCAGAACATCGCGCTCGTGAGCGACTACAGCTATCAGGATATGGACTCGTGGTTCGGCTCCACGAAATATCTCGCCGGGCAGCATTCCGGCTTCCTCAACCTCCTCTACCAGAACGAGGTGAATGAAAGCCACAAGTTCACTCTCGGACTGAGCGGCGTTTTCGACGGCTACAGCGAGGACTTCGCCCGTCAGTACCGGGGAATCTCCGGAGCCGACGCCTTCAACGGCAGGACGAATCTCGGAAACGTCGGAATATTCGGGGAATACACCTTCCATCTCGGAGACAAGTTTTCGACCATCGCCGGCCTTCGAGGAGACTGGTATTTCTCGAAGAACGGGACAGTCGAAGGCTCGGGGCTCTCGTCGA
>CAVIXF010000058.1:0-10673 GCA_963646585.1 Candidatus Gastranaerophilales bacterium HUM_1
GCCCCAGGCGAGGAAGACCGCGATGACCGTGGCTATGAGAATCCACCACTTGTCCTTCCCACGGAAGAGGAGGAGTCCGAGGACGAAGAGGAATATGGTGACGGCCCCGAGATACATAGGTCCGGCGGTGAATGGCTGCGGCCCCCAGTACATAGGCAGATGTTTCACCGTCTGTTTCACATTCGGCTGCCCCGCACGCCGGAGAAGCTCCTCGGTCGCCCCGTGCTTCAGATGCGGGTCGCAGGATGAAGCGCCTCCGTTGAAGTTGGGAATCAGCAGGTTGGGCATTTCGTTTATTCCGTAGGACCAGGCCGTGGCATATTCGAGGTCAAGCCCCTTCGCGGCCGCCTGCGCGTCCTTCACGGCCTGCGCGTCGCCGGCGTGCTCCGCCCCGTCAGCAGCGAGTTCCGAGCCGCCGCGCATAGTGTATTTCGAATATTTGTAGGTGGGTATCAGCTTGTTGGCGTTCGTGGCGATTCCGACGCCCCCCACGGCGAGCAGCAGGGCCGAGGCCGCGAAGAACCTCTGAATCCTCCGCCTGCGATCCTCCTTTTTGACGCAGGCCCATACGAACAGGGTCAGGGCGTAGACGAGTATCACGACCGCAAGATAATAGGAAATCTGCAGATGGTTCGCCTTGATCTGGAAGCTCAGCGCAAGGGCGAAAAGCACCGCCGCGAGCACCGTCCCTGGCAGCCACGACTTCCATCCGGTCCCTTTCAACCCCTTCATCGCGCATCTGTAGGTGAAGACGACTCCGGCGAGCACCCAGGGGAAGAAGGCTATCGCCTGCATCTTGGTGTTGTGCCCCGCCTGAATGATCTGCATATTGTAGGAGCAGAACGCAATCGCAATCGCGCCCCCGACCGCCGTGACAGGGCCGCAGCCGAACGAGAGCATCAGCAGGAAGCCACCGAGCAGCGCGATGAAGAAATAGGTCGCGGGCCGTCTTCCGGTCAGCAGCAGCCTGTAGAGGGTCTTGGTCCAGTCCCCGTCGAAATCGTCAATCACTGCGGTGGTGGGCATACCCCCGAACATAGAGTCGGTCCACTGCGTCTTGTCCTCCGGATGCTGCGCATTGTAGGTCAGAGCCTCGTTCGCCATCCCCCTCCAGGAGGATATATCCCCCTGATTCACAATCTTCCCGCTCAGAACCTGAGGCACGAAAGAATAGGACAGCACGATGAAGAACACTACAATTCCGAGATACGCCGCCGCTTTCCGGACAATGTTCCGGTCACATTTCAATATCTTTTCCATAATATTCCATTCAAATTCATATCCCGTTCAAATCAATATTCCGTTCAAATTCATATTCCCTCCAAACCTGACGGCAAAGATAGCAAACCCCCGCTCATTCTCCGATTTTTTAAGGATATGCATTACTGATTTTTGGAATAAAGCGATTTTATCCCAAACTTTGCGCCTTGATTTTCGCCGGGCCGCCGGTCAGAACCTCCGTAAGTGACAACGGGTGTCGACATTCCGGACAAAACTCAGTCAGCAAATGGATATAATCAAGATACACAGTCTGTTCCGTCTTGCGGCGGTCGCGGCGGCCCTGATTCTCGGGACAGCGGAGGCCGGGGCGCAGTTCTACACCGCCGGCGACGACCCCGGATGCAGGAGATGGTACAGCATCGAATCCGAAAACTACAAGGTCATATACCCGAAGGGACTGGACTCCCTCGCGAGGGTATATGCCCGGGAGATGGAGAAATACCGCAGAAGCG
Source organism: Candidatus Gastranaerophilales bacterium HUM_1 (assembly GCA_963646585.1). Classification (GTDB taxonomy): domain Bacteria; phylum Bacteroidota; class Bacteroidia; order Bacteroidales; family UBA932; genus Cryptobacteroides. Next base: position 1,734 of record CAVIXF010000058.1, read on the forward strand.
TCGGGCTGACTTCGGGATATGTTCCGGGGGACCACATACGGGGGAAGATGCCGGTGGTGATGCACGCATATAACTCGGTGTCAAACGGGTCTGTGGCCTGGGCTCCGAAAAGGATGGACGCATACACCCTGCCGGATATGTACGCGCCGGAAGCCCACCCCTGGGTCTCCCAGCTCGCGGTTCACGAATCACGGCACATAAGCCAGATGCAGTTCGGGCTGAGCAACATAATGCGGCCGTTCAACTGGTTCTTCGGGGAGATGTGGAACGGTCTGACCGCAGGGGTATATACGGAACAGTCTCTGCTTGAGGGGGACGCCGTCATCGCCGAAACGGAGCTGACACGGTCGGGGCGCGGGCGCAAGGCCGATTTTCTGAACTATTATATGGTCTGCTTCGACCAGGGCGACCTCAGGGACTGGAACCAGTGGAGATACGGCTCCCAGAGGAAATACACCCCGGACTGGTACGCGCTCGGCTACCTCACCTGCGGAGGTATGCGCTGGATGTACGACAGGGACGACTATATGGCCGAGTATCTGGATTATGCGTCACGGCATCCGATACGATTCGACGTGCGCGAGGTGATGGCGAGGCGGTGCACGGGGAAGGATCTCGTGCATTCCTTCCCGGCGATAAGGGACAGCGTCACCACGGTCTGGAAGGCGGACGCGGAGCTGAGAAGGCCGTACACCCCGATGCAGCAGGTGACCCGCGAACCCGGAAGGCAGGCCGACTACGAGAATCTGGTTTTCGCCGGAGACGGACTTTTCGCGGTGAAACACGGATATTACGACAATTACAAAATCGTGAGGATACTTCTTCCGGAGGAGGAGGACGACGCGGAAAAAAATCCGGCAGGAAAAGACTCTGAGGAGGATACGGGAAAATATACGGAGACGGACACGGAAAAATATCCGGAGACAGCCCCCGAGGGACATCCATTGCAGCCGGACTCCGCCGGAGACTGCGCCCCTCTGAACGCCGGGGAGCATTTTCTCACGCATACGGGCAGCTACACGGGGGCGTTGAAATACTCGCCGCTCACCGGCAGGCTCTGCTGGAGCGAGTCCGTGCCGGACGCGAGGTGGACTCTGAAATACAACTCGCTGATACGCGGGATAAGACCAGACGGGCACGGACAGGGGCGGCTGACCTACAGGGGGTGGCTGTACAATCCGGAGCCTTCGGAGGAATATCCGCATATCGCCACAGTCGAGACGAGGCCGGAGGGAGGTACGCGGCTGACGGTCATAAACGGACGCGACGGACGGAGGGAGCTGTCGTTCAACGCGCCCGACACGCTCCAGTTCACGGAACTCGCGTGGGTCGGAGACGACATCTATGTGACTGCGTTGAGCGGAAACGGTTTCGGAGTCTACAGGCTCGCGGTCGGGGAGGACCATCTCTTCAATCTGCGCGGTGCGCTGAGAAGCCCGTATTCTTTCGTCTATTCCGTTCCCGAGGAGGAATACCGCTGGATTCAGGTGCTCGCCCCGCAGCCCGTGCAGGTCAAGAACTTTCAGGTTTATGTTCCGGAGGGAAAGGCCGTGAATATGGAAGGAGACGGTGGCCGCCACGAGCCTGATACGGAGGGAGCCCCGGTCGGTCCCGGCTGGAATTCAAATGGAGACATACGCCTGCTTTTCACCTGCGACAGGACGGGGGTGAACGAACTCTACAGCCTGTCTCCGGCGGACGGGACATTGAAACAGCTCACCTCGACGCGCTACGGAGCCTCCGACTACCGCTTCTCCCCCGACGGGAAATGGCTTTACTGCTCCTCGCAGACCATTCGCGGGAAGATGATTTTCCGCACCCCTGCGGACTCCCTGCTCGACCGCCCCGTAGACTGGAGCAGGCGCTACAGCTGGCCGATAGCCGAAAAACTCTCGAAGCAGGCCTCCGAAAGGGCGGTGAAGCTCTACGGAGACGCGGACATCCTCACGACCGACGCGGCGAGGGCGGACACGATGACGCTCTCGAAGCCGAAGAGATACCACAAGATTCCGCAGATGTTCCGCGTGCACTCCTGGGCTCCGTTTTACGCGGACATCCCGACATTGATGAACGCAAGCGACCTCGGAGACAACCTTTTCGACTACATCAACCTCGGGGCCACCGCAGTCATCCAGAACCAGCTCGGAACTTTCTCCGGGATTGTGGGATACAAGGCGGCGAAAGACCCGTACGACAAGTCCGTATGGAGGCATTCTGCTCATATAAATCTGACCTACAGCGGCCTCTACCCCGTCTTCGAGTTCCATCTGGACTTCAACGACAGGGCGGCGAAACAGAGCCGGTTGATTTTCAGACAGGTTACGGAAAACAGATACTCCGTCTATACGAATTCGGAGGCATATCCGTCAGTCCCGAGCATATCGGGCAGAATCAGCGCATACATCCCGTTCCGCTTCTCGTCAGGAGGATGGAGCAGAGGATTCACCCCGAGAGTCACTTACCAGATTTCCAACGACCGCAGGGACGCGAACGCATTCATCTTCAATAAAATAAACGCAATCAAGACAGAACCGGAAAATACGGAAACAGCAGGAATGCCGTCCGACTTTCTCGTAAGCGACTGGGTGACGAAAGGGAAAATGAAATCTCTGAAGAATCTTCCGTCGCAGAACGTCAGCGCGTCGGCGACGCTCTACGGGACGCTTTCCGTCACCAACTCCGCCGTGTTCCCGCGCTGGGGAGGCGGCGTCCAGGGAGGGGTCAGCATACCGGCCGGTATGACGCACTGGTACTCCCCCGTCGCGTACGGCTACGCGTACGGCTATTTCCCGGGATTCACCAGGGAACAGGGGCTGAAGATGACCGCGCTCTACCAGACGCAGATTCCTTCGAACGAGAACGGAAAAATCTACCGGAACGCCATTTTCCACACAGGCGCGGCCGGAGTGCTTCCGAGAGGGTTCACGGACGCGGCGTTCAGCTCCGCCCTCATTCAGCACACTTCCAATGTCGCCAGACTGACTGCGGACTACGCGATTCCTATTTATCTTGGCGACCGGGCCATCCTGTGGAGCGGCTTCTACATACGCCGTATGATCCTCACCCCGCACTTCGACTGCACCCTGTTCAGCAACAAGGAGATGTATGCCTACAACGGTCTGAACCTCCCCTCGTCAGCAAACAGGACGGGGATGCTCGCGACATACGGATTCGACCTCTCACTGGATTTCGGCTGCATATTCTGGCTCACATTCCCCTGCACGATCGGAATCAGCGTGAACTTCAACGGAGCTCCGGACTGGAACTCACTCGCCTCGACGGGAGAGCTGCTCGGAGTCCGGAGCATTCAGAAATATTACATAGGCCCGGTCTTCAGCTTCAGCCTTTTATGAAACCAAGGCCGGCGGAAGACACCTTGCCGGATTCCGCGCCTAAGAACTAACGGATGATCCTGTCTATCCAGTCCCGGTCTATGTGGACGAAGCCTTCGGACGGGCGCACCGACGGATTACGGTCGATTATGCCTTTGCAGTCTTCGTAGACGTTCCATCCGATTTTCAAGCCGGCCATACGGCCTTTGGATGCATAAGTGAGGACGATTATGCGGCCGTCACCCTCCCCCTCGACTCTGTAGAAATGGAAGACCGCGGAGTCTATGTCGTCCTGGCCGTTATTGCCGGAGTCCGTATCAGCGGAGCCGGCTTCAGCGGTATCACCGCCGTCTCCGGGATTCGCCCCTCCGTTCTCCGCAGCAGGCCGCCCGGAAGCCATCTCCCTCTTCGTCACCCATTTGCAGAGTTCGATGACAAGGTCGTCAAGCCCCGCGTCGAAGACGAGCACCTTCTCCATAAGCTCGCCCATATCCCGCACCAGCCGGAGAGTGTAGCCGCCCATAGCCTTAGTGTGGTTCGTAATCGCCTGCATCTGGGCCTCCGAGAATTTATCGTCCGGCACGAGCCAGAGCATCAGCTTCTTCTCCGGGTCGTGGTAGAGGGTCTCGTACCGCGCCAGATTGACCGTCCCGCAGGCGGGGCATTCCCATAGAAAGAGCGAGCCGTCCCTGACCTTGTCCTTCAGAACCGGGTCGTCCGCAGTGTTTATGCTGCGATAGACCGTTATTTCTTCCGTCCGCCCGCATTTGGAGCAGACCGCGTTCGCTTTTGCCGAAAGTGACATCTGATGAAATGATATGAAAAGAAGGGGTGACTGAAACCCTTTTCAGTAACCCCATTCCAAAAATTTCTATTTCCCGAAGAAATCGGTGACCCGGCCGGGGCTGAGCATCTGCCAGAGCGACGCGACCGTCCATCCCGGAGCGAAATACTCGTTGTAGTAGCCCTTGCCGTTCTTTCCGTAGTCCCAGTTCGTGTGCTGCACGACCTCGGGATAATAGCCCTCCCGCGTGATTCCGCAGAGATTGCCCTTCACCGGCATAAGCTGCAGCATAGAAGTCCGGATGACCTCGGTGAAGGCCGAGAACTGCGGCTTGCCGTATTTCTCCGCGAGAAAATCGAGGACGTCGGCGAACTCGAATATGAACACGTCGATGTGGTTGTTCTCCACCGACACGTTCCCCCAGCCTCTTGACTTGAAGCCGAGGTCGCCGAGCATCTGCCCCTGCGCGAAAGGCACGTCCCAGAGATAGTACCAGGAGAGCGCGAAATAGGCTGACTTGAGACAGAGCTGAGCGTAATGCTCCCTGTCGCTTTTCTTCTTCTCGACGAGATACATATAGTACATCGCCGTCGAAGCGTAGAGGGATGCCTCCTTGTCCTCGCAGTTGGCGTCCAGGGTTGAGGAGAAATAGTCGGCCGTCGCAATCAGGCTGTGCTCGACATACGATGCCGCCTTGCGTGCCGTCTCAAGATATTTCCTGTCTCCGAAGTATCTGTACGCCATAGCGAACGGAAGCACGGCCGAAGAGGTGCTGCCGCCCGATGAGTCGATGACCCCGAGGCTGTCGTTGAACTTGCGCGGAAAGCTGCCGTCCTCGTTCTGGGCGAGGGACAGCCTGTCAAGCACTGTCCGTATCTTCCGCTCCCATTCCGGATGGCTGCGTCCCGCCTTCTTTTCGTATCTGAGGTAGTTGAAAATGGCATATACCCCCTCCGACTGCCGCCTTATGCTGAACGGACGTTCCTTTATCGAAGTATATTTTACATATTCCATAAAGAGACCGCTTTCGCTGAAGCCGTTCTCAAGATAGCTGCCCAAAACGGCCTCGCCTTTCTCCACAAGGTCGGGACGGGACGCCTCGTGACCATACTCGATGGCGTTGAAGGCGTTGAGAAGCACGCGCCCGATGAATCCGACTTCCGCCTTCGGAGTGTTCTCGCAGTCGTCCACCCTCATCCCGGGGCTTGCGAAATACTTCAGGGGATATTCATCGACGAACGCCTGGTCGAAATAGCGGGTGAGAGCGGTCTTCGCGGTCTGCGGAGTGTATTCCGTCTTCACCGGAGCCGGAGTCAGGCAGGAATATGAGGTCTCCCACACCGTCGCGATGAAATCGGACCAGGAGTCAGACCTGCCCTTTCTGACCTCCCAGACGAGCCTGTCGGATTCGCCCGCCTCAAGTTTCACGAACGCCGTGACCGGCGGCATAAGCTTGAGCTTGCGGAGATATGTCTTCGGGGCCTCCCTGTACGGGAATCCGAACACGATTTCGGACTTCTGCTCCTCATTGCGGAAACCGGTGAACCCTATGGAGGTCTTTCCTCCGAGAATCACCTCCCCCGCACTGAGCTGGGCGAGCGACTCTGTCTCGAATCCGTCCACTCTCCTGACCGTGCACCACTCACCCGTCTTCTCGTCGAACACCCCCGTCAGAGGCGTGCTGAGGCGGTCTTCGCAGACGGACCAGCTGTCGGAAGTACGGAATGACGGAGCGGTCTCCGGGGAACGGAGATTCTTCCTGTACCAGAATCCGGGCATATAGAAGAGGCAGTCGTCGTGACTGAATCCTGTCGGAAGCGACTGGCCCAGGTTGTAATACACCGTCTCTTCCGCGCTCACGACGAGTTCGACGGTCATAATCTCGCCATTACGCTCGACCTTGCGGGTCACGGTGACAGGCAGCTTTCCCGATTCCGGCTTCAGAACGCCTTCAGACCCGGAAAGCACATATTCACAGGCGGGATTCCCCGGCTTCTTGAGAAGTATTCCGGTTCTTATCCCGTCAGAGGCCGCCGCACCTGAGGCGGAGAACAGCAGTCCGGTCAGGCAGAGCGACGCGGCCGGAACTGCGAAATGTCGTTTAATCATATATATCCGGATTATTCGAGTTTGCGGGCTCCGTCGGAGATGACCACGTCAATCACCACAGGCTCGTGACCGTACTTTTCGCAGAACGAAGCCTTCGCCTTCGCGATGAACGCGTCATAGAGCTCCTCCTTGACGAGGTTGATGGTGCAGCCGCCGAAGCCGCCGCCCATAATCCTCGATCCGGTGACTCCGCATTCCTTCGCGACGGTCGCAAGGAAGTCGAGCTCCTCGCAGGAGACTTCATAGTCCTTCGACATACCCCAGTGGGTCTCGTACATACGCTCGCCGACGGTCTCGTAGTCGCCCCTGTTGAGAGCGTCGCAGACATCGAGCACGCGCTTCTCCTCGCCGATGACATAGCGGGCGCGCTTGTAGTCCTCCTCGGAGATTCTGTCCTTGACCGCGTCAAGCTGCTCCATCGTAGCGCCCCTGAGGAACTCCTGGCCGAGAACCTTCGCGACCCTCTCGCAGGATGCGCGGCGGTCGTTGTAAGGAGAGCCTACAAGCTCGTGTTTCACGCAGGAATTGAGGAGAACCAGCTTGTAGCCGTGCTGACCAGGGTCGAAAGGAAAATACTCGAACTCCAGCGAACGGCAGTCCAGACGCATCAGATTGCCCTTCTTTCCGAAAACGGAAGCGAACTGGTCCATAATCCCGCAGTTCACGCCGCAGTAGTTATGCTCGGTGCTCTGGCCGATTTTCGCAAGCTCGAACTTGTCTATCCCGTTTTTGAATATGTCGTTGAGTGCGAACGCGAAAGTGCTTTCAAGCGCGGCAGATGACGACATTCCGGCTCCGAGAGGGACGTCTCCGGAAAAGACGGTGTCGAAGCCCTCGACTTTTCCGCCTCTCTTGATGGTCTCGCGGCACACTCCGAAGATGTATTTCGCCCAGCTCTGGACAGGCGCGTCCTCCTCGTTGAGCCCGAACTCGCAGTATTCGTCCAGATCGAGCGCGAAGGCCTTGACCTTGTTAGTCCCGTTGAGCCGGATTTCGGCCACCATACATTTGTCGATGGCCCCCGGGAAGACGAAACCGCCGTTGTAGTCGGTGTGTTCGCCGATGAGGTTGATGCGCCCCGCCGACGTGTAGAAATCTCCTTCGCCTCCGTAGAGAGTCTCGAATTTCTTGGCAATTGCTTTCTTGTCCATATTAGCTTAGTTTTATGAATTTTGTAATCAGTATGTCCGTCAAGTCGCGCCGAAATATGTTCCGATGCCTTGCGTCCGGCGATTTTTCGCCAAACAGAGCCAAAGTTATAAATTTTTTGTCACTATAGCACCAATGAGATGTCTGAAGCAGTTTATTTTTCCTGCTCCGATATGTTTCAAAACCGCCGCTGAAGGACAAAATCAGGGGGCAAACTCAAGAAGTATAGGGCAGTGGTCGCTCACCCCTCCCAACCAGCGCGGGCCGGAGTAAGTCCGCAGGGGCTTGAATCCGGTATGCGCCCTGTCCTTCGTCATAAGGAAGGGAATCTGAACGACGCTCATCGAAAAGGAGGGAAAGCCTTCTGAATCACCGCCTTCCGTAACATCTTCCGAATGGTTTTCCGAATGGTTTTCAGAACAGCCGCCGCGACACGGAATATTTCCTACGAGGAAGTGGTCGATTAGCTCCCATCTGCCGTTATAGCGGATGCTTCCCTCCCCTTTCGCGGCGAGCGGCCCGGCGAGATTGAACAGCCTCCCCTCCAGAATCGAGAACTTCGGGCCGTCCGGGGTGTCGTTGAAGTCCCCCATAGCCACGACCGGAGCGTCCGAAACCCGCGCTATGGAGTCGCACACATCCCGGAGCGCAATCATAGCCAGCTCCCTCCCACGCATCGAAGCCTTCTCCCCGGAGAACTTCGAGGGATGGTGATTCACAAGTATATGGATATGCTGCGAGCCATCAGAACTTCCGCCCGATGTCGCCTCCCCACCCCCGGAAAGGTCTCGGTATCCGGCGGCTGAAACCTCCCCTTCCGTAACAAGTTCGACACAGGCATACAATATGTCCCTTGTAGGCATAATCCAGCCGTCTTCCGAACGGACGTGCACCGCCCGCGAAGAAACAACCTTGATGAAGTCTCTGCGGTAGAGCAGAGCCACATCAATCCCGCGCCTGTCGGGTGATTCATAGTGCACATAGCCGTAATTCAGCTTCCGCAGCACCGGTGAATTTACGAGACGGTTGAGCACTAAACCGTTCTCCACCTCCGCAATGCCGACGATTTCGGGAGGCTTCCCGTCGGGGCAGCTGTTCTCCCCCATCCATAGCAGCGACTTGCCAATCAGGGCGCATTTCAGGGTGAAACGCTTCTTGGTCCACCTCTTCGCCCCTCTGGACGAGAAGTCCGAATCCGACGAAGAAGCACCGTCGTCGAAATAGTCGAAGAAGTTCTCGAGATTCCAGAAGACTATGTCAGTCTGCGCCGCGACACTCCCCTCCGAAACGGACAGAAAGACGGACAGGGCGAGGCATATAATCAGAATGACGCGGTCGCGTCCCCGAAAATGCAGCATACTGCATCCGAACATCTTAATATTACTCTCAAACATATTCCCAATTCTAAATATTCAACCACCTTTTATCCACTTTAGAAGTGCCTGTGAGGCATATATTTTTTTCAAAAATTGACTTTTTCAAGTGGACTCATCTTTTCCTTTTTGTTGCAGCCGAAGTTCACATACACGGAGGCGAGTTCCGGCAGCAGACATTCCCGGAACATAT
>CAVIXF010000059.1:0-10632 GCA_963646585.1 Candidatus Gastranaerophilales bacterium HUM_1
CGACCCTCCTGCCATCGTTGTCCCTGTATTTTTTCATTTTCCGGCGACCGGAAGCCCTCAACCGCGTCCGGCAGGACGAATATACGCATTTTTTCAAGATTTCATCGGATTTTTCATTTTCCTCAAAAAAACTGCGGACAAAACCGGGTCGGCTGTTCTTTTTCGTCGAATTTTTTACGATATTTGCCGGGTTGTGAAAGAGGAGCGGGGCGGACGAAGACACAAGCGGACAATCAACTCTCCGAATATGAAAACCATTGAAACAGACTATGAAACTCCATCCCTGCATATGGTGGGAGTTTCCACGGAAAACGGATTCGCCGCAAGCGGCCCGGACGAAGTGACCTCGCCGGATTCCGGCATCGAAGACGCCACTGAAACGGATTATGGAGATTTTTCATAGAAACCATCAAAAAAAATAACCTGCATCATCTCAGAGGCAATTTATTTTTTTCAAGTTTCTTAGACCCGTTCTGCTATGAAGAATATTCTCAACTCCATCCTGCTGGTCGCCGTCGCGGCCTCGGCGCTCGCCTCCTGCTCCAAGAAAGAATGTCCGTCCCGCGAAGGAACGGCCGTCCGATTCAGCCTCACCGCCCCGCAGACCGGGGATGACCCGCAACACGATACCCCCCCCGGAACGGAAAACAGCCCTCTGAACGGTGCGGAGACCAGGTCGCGGTTCGGAACGGCCGTCGACGGGAAATATCCGACTCTCTGGACTTCGGGCACGCAGATCGCCCTGTCCTACAATTACAACACCCAGAAAAAAGCGTCCGTCACGCCTTCGGAAGACGGCAAGACGGCGGAGTTCACAGCCGAGTTCGAAAGCGACGCATCCGCGAGCGGGCACAATTTCTACTCGATAAGCCCGGCCGGAGCTTCTGTGAGCATAACGGAGAAAAACGGAGCGACCATAGATATCCCGTCCAGCCAGACTCCGATTGACGGATCCTGCGACGAGGCGGCCCAGGTCACAGCCGCGAAATACGAATCCTCGACTTTCGACACCGAAATAAGCCTGCCATTCAAGCACGTCACGGCATACGGCCGACTCGCGGTCACGATGCCTTCCGACGCGGGCGACGTCTCATCCATCTCGCTCACGGCGAGCGAGAACATCTCCGGACGCTACTACTACAGCTTCTCCGAGAGCGCGCTCACCGAATACAACCCGTCCAAGACAATCACTCTGACGACGTCCAAGACATCGGACATATTCTTCGCCTGCGCTCCGGCGGACCTGTCCGGAGGCTCGCTCACCCTGACTGTCACCGCGACCGGAGGCGTCTATGAAAAGACCCTCGACCTCAGCGGGAAGACGCTCAAGTTCGTCGCCGGAGAGGTTTCCAAATTCGGAGTCAATATGTCCGACGTGACCCCTACGGGAGATGTCGCCTATACTCTCGTGACGGACGCGGCCACGCTGAAGGTCGGGGACAAGGTGATAATCGCCGCCTGTGATTACGATGTGGCAATCAGCACGATTCAGAACACCAGCAACAGAGGAGCCGCGGCAGTCACCAAAAGCTCCGACAAATCGACCATCACCAACCCGGGGGCCACAGTCCAGATATTCACTCTGGAAAGCGGCAACACGACATCCGACGGGACAAAAACCTGCGCATTCAACACCGGCTCGGGCTACATATACGCGTCTTCAAACTCGGCTAACGAGCTGAAAACAAGAGATTCGATAAATGATTACGCTTCCTGGACAGTCTCCTGCGCAGAGGGAGGGGAAACGACAATTTCAGCTCAAGGCGGCAGGACGAGAAATCTGCTTCAGTACTACAACACTGCCTCCAAGAGTTTGTTCAGCTGCTACGACAGCAGCAACACTCAAAAAGCCGTGGCTCTATACACCGACGGGAAAGGCGACGGAGCCTGCCCGTTCTGAACGATGTTCTACCGGCCCATCTCGAAGACGAGTTCGCCGCCGCGGATTATGTCCTTGTAGTCTATGTACGGCTTGTCGTAACGGATTCCGTTGAGACGGACGGCGCGGACACATATGTTGTCGGAGCTGAGATTTTCGGCGCGGATGACGAAACTGCGGCCGAGAGCCTTGTCGCCGTCCCTTTTCTGGGCGGCAAGGTCGATTGTGAGATTTTCAAAGGCCGGAGTGCCGAACCAGTAGCGGCCGGATCCCGGCTCCACTTCGTAGAGGCCCATCGACGAGAGGATGTACCACGCGGACATCTGCCCCACGTCCTCGTTGCCGGAAAGCCCGTCCGGCTCGGGGCGGTAGAGTTCCGTGAGAACCCGGTGCACAAGGCCGGCGGTCCTGTCCGGCAGTCCGAGCATCGCGTAGATGTAGAGTATGTGGTGGCTCGGCTCGTTGCCGTGGGCGTACTGGCCTATGAGACCGGAAATGTCGGGAGAGGTCACCTTGCCATCTATCGAGGAGCTTACTGTGAACAGAGAGTCTAGCTTTTCAAGCATCTTTTCGCGTCCTCCGAAGCACTCCTGCAGACCCGGGATGTCGTGCGGGACGAGCCAGGTGTACTGCCAGGCGTTGCCCTCGCAGTAGTCGTCGGCGCGATGCTCCGAGGAGAACGGGTTGAACGGAGTGCGCCATCTCCCCCGGCTGTCCTTTCCACGGATGAATCCGGTCGAACCGTCAAAGAAGTGTTTCCACGAGCCGCCGCGTTCCCGGAACATCTCCGCCGCCTCCGTCCTGCCGAGGGCTTCGGCCGCGAGAGCCGCCGCTCCGTCCGCAAGGGCGTATTCCATATCGAAGGCCACGGCCTCGTTCATCTTGTCGCAGGGGATGTAGCCGTATTCGCGCCTCAGCTCCCCTCCGCGTCCGGTTTCTCCGCTTGTTCTGACTATCGCCTCGAAGGCCCTTTCGCGGTCGAAACCCGGGATGTCCTTGACTATGGCGTCGGCCACGACCGGAATGCCGGGATTCCCGACCATACAGTCGGTCTCATTGCCCCAGAGATGCCATACCGGAAGCCTCCCCTGCTCGTCGCAGATCGCGAGCATAGTGTTGATTATGTCCGGCATCTTCTCCCGGTGCAGGAGCGTCATCAGGGGCATCTGGGCGCGGTAGGTGTCCCATAGGGAGAATGTCGTCATTGTCATATACGAGGCTCCCCTGCGGACTTCTCCGTCGGCTCCGCGATAGTCCCCGTTCACGTCGCAGAAGACGGACGGCGCGACCATCGTGTGGTAGAGAGCGGTGTAGAAGCATTTCTTCGCGTCGGCGACCGCTTTGGAGGCCGAAGCGTCCGCGATGCGGACTTTGCCGAGCTCCCTGTTCCAGCTGTCGTGCGCGGCTCTGACCGTGCCGTCGAAATCCCAGCCCGGAAGCTCCGAGGCGAGATTGAGTTTCGCACCCGCCACACTGACAGGGGACAGGGCGACCTTGAGCAGAATCTTCTGTCCTTCGGAAGTCTTGAAGTTCAGCCGGCAGTACCGTGCGGACGTCTCCGCAACATCTCTATCCCCGTCCGCTCCGACAAGTTCCGCCGAGACGAACGGCTCGGAGAACTCCGCAGTGAAGAAGACATTCTGGTTCTTCGCCCAGCCGGTGGAGAACCTCCAGCCGGAGATGCGCCTGCCGTCTTCTATGCGGACAGCCGTCTCCGTCGCCTTGTCCCAGCAGCCTCCGTTCTCAAGGTCGAAGACTATGGCCGCGCTGTCGGACGCGGGGAAAGTGTAGCGGTGCATCCCGACGCGGGCCGTCGCGGTCAGTTCCGCGAGCACTCCGTAGCGTTCGAGGGGGATGCTGTAGTAGCCCGGAACGGAAATCTCCCGGCTTCTGTCGCCGTATGACCACAGCCCCGACTCCGGATCCTCCTCAACGCCTCGGGCATAGCGGACATCCCCGACAACCGGCATCACCGTGACGTCGAAGAGGTCGCCTATGCCCGTCCCGCTGAGATGGGTGTGGGAGAATCCTATGACCGTGGAGTCGGACTCGTGGTAGCCGGAGCACCAGTCCCACTTCTGCGGGATGCTCGTCGGCCCGAGCTGAACCATTCCGAACGGGACATTCGCCCCTACGAAAATGTGCCCGTGCCCGCCCGTCCCGATTCTTGTGTCGACCCATTCCGTAAGGTCGCCGTCCTGCACGGCGTTGCAGCCCGTCGCAACGGCGAGAACCGCCGCAACAGGAAGCGAAACGGAGACCGCGACTGAAAGAACCGCCGCGAACGGTGCCGCCGCAACTGAAACCGCGACCGAAGCCGCGACTGCGAGCATCCTCTTAAATGTCTTCATATTGTCCTCCCTAATGATATATAAATCACACAAATATACAAATAATCAGAGTTCCGGGCCAAACCTCCCCCACAATCTCACCCGACAATGCCGCAGGAGGCCGGGGCGGGTCATCACCACAAACACCGGCAAAGCGTCAGCCCTCCCCGCCGGGCCGCCGACGGCTTCCCGGCCGTCAGTCCCCGCCGACCAGCGGGAAGACCGAGATGCGGTAGGCGAGGAAGCCGTACGGGTAGAACCTGACCTTGACGTCCTTCTCCAGCACCTCCGGAGTTTCGAGCGGCATCACCGGGTCGCCCTTGTCCGGATTCCAGTCAATGAGGCTTGCCTTGGCGTCGAGCACGAGAGGCGAGTTGGTGAACCTCCAGTCGAACGGATAATGCATCGGAAGCTCCTCCACGGCCGCCCCTTCGAGACAGTCCTGAGACAGGGCGTAGCGGAACTCCGTCCAGTGCTCCTCGTTGATGTCGTAGCTCTCACGGTTCGCCTTCTGCATCGACATCGCGAAGAGGAACGGGCCGTAATTCACCCAGGCGCAGCGACCCCGGTCGACGAATCCGTCCAGAATCATATTCCCGTCGTAATCGACCATAATCCCCCAGGACGGAGCCTTCTCCCCGTTGAAATACGGGAACTTCTCCCGCGCCCCGACGAACTCCGGCCGCATCGGGAAGGTCAGCTGAATCTTGTCGCCGCTCTTCAGTTTCAGCGAAGAGGCTTTCACGCCGGAGCCCCTCACGCCTGGCTTGCCGGAACCATTCGCGGAGCCCGTTTCTCCCGAGCCTTTAACGCCCGGCTTCCCGCCGAGGATTATGAATCCGTTCTCAACTGTGAACTTCACCGGTTTGCCGTTTACAGAGATTGACGGATTGTCGCACCACTGCGGAATGCGCAGACGGAGCGTCTGATTCTTCGGGATGGCGTTGAGAGTGAAGTCGAGAATGTCGCGGAAAGGATATTCCGTCTCGCAGAGTATGTCGAAGCGGCCGTCGCGGGTCTTGAGATGCGCCGGACCGTAGGTGAGCCACATCAGTTCCCCGTCTCCATTGGTCATCGCCATATTCATTATGAAATTGGGCAGGGCGCGGTTGATGTTCGACGGGCAGCAGGTCGGCCAGTGCATCGGCTTGAAGTAGGAGCCGTCGTCGCGGATGCGCAGGTGGAATCCCGGGATGCGGTTCGGAGCCTGGGTATAGACGCACTGGGTGAAAGTGTAGTTCAGAGCACCCGGGAGGGCGTTGTAGGCGTCGCGCTCGATCCTGTCGCCGTAGCGGGAGTCGCCGCTCGCACGGGCGAGCCAGATGTTCGACCACATAAAGTCCGAAACGTCACAGCTCTCCGCCGCCTCGAACGCACCGATTCCGTGGAGATGCTCGTTGGAGGAGTTCACTCCGGAAGGAAGCATCGAGTTCTCCTGAAGGAACTCGTAGTTGTTGACGGAGGCGGCGAGATACTCCGGGTCGGAATTGAAGATGTAGCCTATCGCAGGCAGTTTCGCGGCCTCGTTGAAGCTCACTCCGTGGCTTATCGCCGTGCGGAGGAACTCTTTCTTGCGCGCCCAGCTGTCGATGAAGGCCGGAGCGAAGTTGTCAAGAACGGCGAGGGCCTTGTCCGCGAAGCTCATATCCCCGCTAAGGCGCGAAAGTTCGAAAAGATTCTCCAGCCCGCAGAGGAAGCGGAATCTGTCGAGGTCGCCGCCGTTGAAGGGACACCCCTTGCTGTCGTAGGTGAAGACGGGATATTTTTCATAGACCCGTTTCAGCATTTCGAGCGTCTTCCCGTCCCCCGTGGCGCTGTAATATGCCAGCGCGGCGCGGCAGAAGACCGCCTCGCTCCAGTAGAGACCGCCGTCAGCCTCCTGCGTCCCCCATTTCTCTACATATTCGGGGTTGTTGGAGTAGATATATCCGTTCGGCTTCTGACGTGCGGCGACCGCCTCCATCACCTTGCGGCTGCGCTCGACAAGGAGACTGTCGTCAAGAAGAAAGGCGAGACGGGTGAATCCGTCGGTGTAGTAGCCGGTCTGTTCGTAGTGCCACCAGCCGGGCTCGTCGGCCGAAGCCCAGCCTTTGACAAATTCGGTGTATTCCTCACCAATCGTCCTGGTCATACCCTTGGCCGCGAGCTGCGCCCAGTCCTTGAGCCATCCCTCCGGCTTCAGCTCGCCGAGGGCGAACGGGGCGTATGCGTCCGTCCGCATCTTCGCGGTCCTGGCTGCACTTCCTCCGTCAGATACCGTCTGCGCGGAAGAGGGAAAAGCGAAGCCGCAGAGCGCCGCCGCGACCAATGAAATCTTAAAAAATTTTAAATTCATAATCAAATGATATATCGAAATATACAAAAACAAAGACAGGGAACGACCCGAAAAGTTTTTGACTCATAAGTCATTCCCTGTCTGTGCATAAGTTCAGGAGGAACCTGAATCAGCGCTGATTATCTCTTCACTACACGGAGCTTCATCGCGCTGAGGTCGAATTCGATGGTGTAGTCACCGTCCACATTCGGCTTCCACTTGTAGTCATTGGCTCCTTTGCTGCTGTCTCCGGCCTCGACAACCGCGTCAGTCCAGGTATCCTTCGGATCCGCCCCCATAGTCTTGGAGTTATAGCCGCCATTCGTGAAACTGTTGGTATAAGGAATCTTGAAGCCTTCCCTTCCGCCGGACTTGAAAGTCACATCGCACCTGTAGATGTGCGGCTCTGAGAGTGTGTTGTTCGGAACGAAGTAGTTCCCTTTAAAATAACTGTAGCTTCCTCTATCGCTCCAATCGCTGACACCGTCCAGCTTTATCTCGTCACCGCAAGGGAAGCAGGTGTCGGAAAGCACGCAGATGTCCTTCACGATGCAGATTCTGTTTCCGACGCTGAATGAAACCGCGCATTTGTTCGCCCATTTGTTCGCCGTCGGAACGGTGTAAGTCCCGTCGGATGCGCTGTTCACTGTCTTGAAAGAGCCGTTGCCGTCCGGGATGTAGGCCGGGTAGCCGCCGGAAGACTTGGAGATTCTCACGGTCTTCCCTGCAAGCGACTGGTTGAGGCGGAGATAGTAGCCTCCCGTAGAAAGCTCTTCCAGCACATATTTATCCGTCGTCCCTTCGCCCACATAGAGAGTCCAGGTGGTCGATCCGCTCTGCGCCTCCGGATTATAGTCCGAAGCGGAGAAGTTGGCGGTGTTGAAACGGAAAACATCTTCGTGGAGACCGGAGTCTTTGTAGAGAAGAATCTCGGTGTAGTCAGTACCGTCGAACTCCTTGGTCTCGCCCCAGTCGAGGAAGAAAGAGCCTGAAGCCCAGAATGAACGGATATTGTCCAGATCCCTCGCGTTTGAAGCCGCGCCGAGGATTTCGACGATTTCGCCCGTTTTCATCCCCTGCTCCGTCACGGCCTTGGAATTGTCCGGAACGAATGCGTACGGACAGTCACTGACAGGAATGAAGCTGAAGAATCCGTCACCTTCGTCGCTGAACTTGTAGCTGAACCCTCCGACACGGTTCGCGTCCTTAGGAGAGTTCCCTCCGGCGACCCCTTCCCTCCAGACTATGTTCTGCATCATCGTCTGTGTTCCGCTCTTCACGAACGCGAGTTCGCTGAAGAGGGCGGCGTACTTCGAAGTCTCGCTGTAGGAGGTGAGGGCGGTGTTCCACGCCTTGCGGAAATTGCTCTGGGTGTCGGAGGCGGCCTCGGTCACATACTGGCTGCCGCTCAGGACGCCGTCCTTCACAGGACCGAACTCGCAGAGCGACTGGAAGTGGCTGTAGTCATTTCCTCCGGTAAGAAGGAGATTGTTCAACGGGCTCTCCTTAGTCGTGAATGTCGCCACAGGGCCGTAGGAGATTTCTCCGTCGGAGTCCTTGGCGTAGGCACGGACATAGTATGTCACCTCAGGAGAAAGGGAAAACGATTCGTCCGGTTCGCACCCCACGATGGAGCAGTGAAGAGGATTGACCTCCACGGCCGTGCCCCCAGGCACTTCGCCTTCGTGCTTGTAAATGTATGTGATCGCATCATCGTAAGTCAGGTTCTCTTCCAACTCGTCGAGGCATACTCCGGTCTCAACGACAGGGAACTTCACCTCGTAGCAGAACGTCGCCTGATAGGCCTTGACGTCCTTCACGGTGATGGCGCTGTCGAACGTGGCCTTGATGAGCACGCTCACCTTCCCGTCGGTCCAGATGCGGGAATCGTCAGCCATCTTGAGCCAGCCGGCGAACCAGTAGGTGAACCCGTCCTGGAAGTCTTCGACTGTTACGGTTGTTTCTCCGGTCTTCGGCGCGCCTTCAATGACGATGTCTGTACCCTCCGTGATGAGTTTCTCGGGGTCTGTAGACCAGCGGAGACCCCATCCCACGAACTTGTCTATGTCCTTTTCGGACACCACGTTGAGCTTGAATACGTATTTCCCGCTCTCGGTGGAGACGGTTTCGATGCTGGCGGTCAGATTGATGACGCCCGACTCCTGCCGTATGCCGAAGTTGGCGTATTCAGAGCCGCAGCGGAACTTGAAGAGAGCCGCACGGTTCTTTCCGGTGGTGTTCGTTCCGCAGGAGAATGTCACCTTGTCGCCGGACTTGCCGCTTGTGGCGGACGGAGTGACCCAGGTATAGTCCCCCTCCAAGATCCAGGCGCCGGAGGAAGTCACGGTCGTCTCCGCCGTACACGGAAGGTAATCTACAATCGCCGAATCCGGTGTCAGCTGCACCGAATCCTTCGCCGTCTCCTCCTCTTTCTGACATCCGACGAATGCCAGAGCCGCGAAGGCCGAGACTATGCATAATATCCTTTTCATTTTCATATCTTTAAACTTTATGTCGTTGTTTTTCCGGCTGAAATCTCCGGCCGCATCGCGGCGGAGATTTCAGCCTCAAATGCTACCACTCGGCCTTAGGCTTGTAGCCGGTGTAGACGAGTGTGTCATTGAACAGATAATAGGCTATATTCTGGAGAGAAATCAACTGGTTGCTCCCCCATTGTTGGTCCCAAGTCTCTATCGCCCAGTCGAGGCAGTACACCATATATCCGCCCCAGCCCTCGTTCTTGAGCCTGCTGAGCGTGTCTCCGGTCGCATTCCAAGACTGAGTCCCCGGAGCGCAGTTTACGCTGTTCGGAGTCATCTTTGACCGCGACATTCCGCCCTCGTAATAACCGGTAGACCAGGAGCCGTAGTCGTTGATCACCCAGTCGATGTAGTCCGCAGGATTGACGCCGTCAACCGCGTAGAGAGAGGCGGTGTTGCTGTAGTTGTAGGCTATCACCTCCTTGTCCGGCATCGCCATCTTCGTCTCATAGCACAGACGTGAGGTCAGGCGGGAAGAAGGATATGACGCCACTCCCGGGATGTCGCTGCGATTCTCTCCGTACTCCTCGTCGAAGAATATTCCGTCGAGATGGTAGGCGTTGCAATAGTCTGCGAGCATCTTCGCCACCTCCTTCGCCGTCTCCTCCTCGATGCAGGAGAAGGTGAGCCCCGTGCCCGGACCCTTGCCGTCCTTTCCCGTGGAGAGAACGGACATTATGACCTTGATGCCGCGATCCTGAAGAGGCTTGACATATTTCTCGTAGTCGGCGTTGAGAGCCGCCTGACAGGCGTTAGGAGCAATCTGGATTGCCTTTTCATCCGGATTCCACATCAGAGCGGAGGAGAAGACTATGACGTGGTCGAAAAGCGGCTCCCCGGTGCTCCCGAGTTCGAGCGCGAGATGGAAGAGCGGGCTTGCCGTACCGGTCTCCTGGCAGCTGAAGATGTGGTAAGGTCTGTCCTTGGAAATAGGAATGATGCCCTTGCGGTTCTTCACGAAAATGATGTGGGGACCACCCGGAACCGTCACAGAGCTGTCGTCGGTCGTGACATTCACCGGGAAAGCATAGACAACGTCCACAGAATTCTCGGTGGAGAGGATGGTGTCATCGATTTTGAGCGTTATGTTGACATCGGTGGAGACATTCTCGCCGGAAAGGACCACCGCCGGGTCGTCGAAAGAGACGTTGGCTTCCGGGAAAACTTTGTAGGAAGTTCCGTAAGTCTCGTTGTATTCGGTGATGACGGAAGCGTCACCGTAGGAAAGCGTCCCACAGATGCTTGAGGTCGTTTTCTTGGAAAGTTCAAGATGCAGGCTGACCGTGGCTTCGTCTTCGGTGGCTTCGACCGTGGTGAAGTAGGCCGTCCCCTTATCGTTACGCAGCTGAGCCTTCTGCGTCAACCTTTCCTTTACCCTGCCTTCCTCGCCGCCGTCCACTTCAAAGGCCTCCTTCTGGCAGGCTGCCAGAGAGAGCGCGGCGGAAAGAAGAAGAAAAAATCCGTATTTTTTCATATTGCGTTTGTTTAGAGATTCATAAAATCCCGCGGGCGCTTCATCGGAAGCCCCGCAGGGACTTCACTCCGGACATATCGTCAGTCCTCCGGGAG
>CAVIXF010000060.1:0-10631 GCA_963646585.1 Candidatus Gastranaerophilales bacterium HUM_1
GAAGCCTGTTGCGATGTCCTCCCTGATTGAGACCGAGCCTTGGGGATTCAAGTCGGACGACAGATTTCTGAACGCCGCCGTGCGTTTCGACCTCAGCTCATCTCCGCAAAATGTTCTCAAAGCCATAAAAGACATCGAACGCAGCCTCGGCCGCGAGACGTCGGCTCCGGCATTCGATTCTGACGGACGCAGGATTTACTCATCCCGTCTCATAGACATAGACATCCTCCTCTACGGCGACCTCAAAATGGACACGCCCGAACTGACAATCCCGCATCCGAGAATGATGGAGCGTGATTTCGTCCTCACCCCCCTCCGCGAAATCGGCGTATCCTTCTGAAAAACACCTTCAGGAAGCCAAGGGTCATTTCAAAACAGTTTCTAACTTTGCGCAATCTATGAAAAGAATCACAACAGCGTTTTCCGGATTCATGGTCGCCGCCGTGTCCTTTGTCTCGTGCGGAGGACAGATGTCTGAGCGGCTCGCCGGGATAGACAGACTCGTTTACGAAGCGCCGGACAGTGCGCTGACGGCATTGTGCGCGATTTCTCCGTCACAGATCAGAACCCGTGAACAGCGGGCGAAATATGCACTGCTGAAATCAATCGCACTCGACAAGAACTTCATCGATGTCAAGTCAGACAGCATAATCGCTCCGGCCGTCGGGTATTACGGGAGACACGGCTCGCCGGACGACAGGATGCGGACATATTATTACCGTGGGATGGTCTCGTTCTACTCGGACGATTTCGATGAGGCGATGGAATATTTTTCAAAGGCTTCCAAATATGCTCCGGAAGCGCGTAACAAATCTGCGGCAGGTCTGCTGTACGACAAGATGGCGAGAATCTATCATTCGCTGTTTGACTTTGAATCTTCATTGAAGAACGCGCAGATGGCAGCCGCAGCATACCTTGAAGCGGGGGATTCTTCCTATTACTTCGACGAGATTCTGAGTGTGCTCAGCTCCGAAATCGTTATGGATGAATATGATTCCGCGTCAATGCTGGCCGGGCGGCTCCAGAAGGATAAGACTGCAATGAATTCCCGGCAGTTGAGCAGTCTGTATGCGGCTTCTCTGAAGATTGCCTCATACACGAAAGACCCGGATACGGATTCCGTCATATCAGAGTACCTGTCGGCATTCATCGGCGACGAGAGCGCCGTTGACTGGGTCGCCGTGGCGGACGCATATTGCAATTCGGGGGACTACGACAAGGCATATCAGATCATTTCGGACAAGCACGAATACATTGTAAAGGCTGATAATCACGGAGCATATCCGTTCAAGACCGCCGCCTATTATTCATTGTCCTCACAAATCTTTGAACATCTCGGAGACTACAGACGAGCCTTCGAAGCATATTCGGAGTATGTCCGCATCACTGACGAGCAGGATCTGAAGATATTCGAGTCGAAGGCGAAATTCGCGGAGGAGTCATTCAGGAATGAGATGGACCGGCAGGAACTGAAAGTCCGGAACATTGTGCTTTCTTCGGCATTGACGGCGGTTCTGGCCATTCTCGCGCTTGTTTCAGCCGTTGTCGTGCGCAAACTCAAGACAAAGAAAAAGGAAAATGAACGTCTGGCTCAGCTGTGCTCCGAGGCCAGAGAGGAAATAAAGGAGCTGCAGGAGTGGAAACGCGGTGTCCTGCCGGATGAAGACACCCTGCCACTGATTGAGCGGCGTCTTCAACTGCTCAACGAGTGCATTGTCGAATATATGTCCGGTCGTGACGCCAATGTGAAAGCGAGGCTGGAGACCGTTCTGAACGACAGGAATGCCTTCTTTGAGACAACGCAGGCTTATTTTATGCTGTCGCATCCGGAGTTTCTGACCACCCTCAAGGACAAGGGGCTTGACAGGCGGGAGATCGGGATATGCTGCCTCATCGCGTCGGGTGCCAAGGGAAAGAACATCGCCGACCGTCTGCGCATAACGGACGGCTCTTACAGAAATTTCGTTTCCCGGATAAGGAAAAAGCTTGGACTCGGGAAAGACAGCCGTGAACTCGGGACATATCTGTCGGAACTGACGGGAAGAACCTGCCGGTGAATGTCATATCCGTGAGAATTACCGTTTTCTTAAGTAATTGACAAACAAATCTTTGACTTTTCAGCATCTTCCGCACAAAAATGATGTCAGCATTGCAATGTGTTGTCTATGAATTAATTGCAATATATGACACTTTTGTTTTTGAAAAGTCTGTTCCATTTCATACTTTTGCGGATAAGAAAAGGTCGTTTTTTAGTGTCAAACCTATAATTTCCAGAGAGATGAAAAGCTTTTTCCATTTTGCCGGCGTTTTCTGCGCGATGGTGGCGGCGTTTGCCGGATGTTCCAAGAATGACGGCTTCAAATATGGCGAGATAAGTGTCAGCCCGAGCGCGGTCTCCGGGATGTATCGTGCCGATCACAACGTTATGATACACACCGACGCTTCGGGAAATGTCACTGACGAACACCAATATGAAAACAACCCCGGGTGGCCGGGTTCCGTCACGGCGTTCTATGAGTTTGCCGGGGACGGGAAGATTGTCGGATATACGCGCTACAAATTCACCGGCGACTCAAATGAGCAATGCTGGTATCTGAAGCAGACTGATGAGCAGATTTCGAAGAATGTGCTGAAAGCCGATGTCGGAAAACGGCTTGCGGAGACAAATCTCTGGAATCAGACTCTGCTCAAGATGACGATATATTCTTCCGATGAGAATGAAATCGTCCTGTGGCTGGAGAACAAGGAGGCCGGAGAACGGTGGTATGACGTCTATACACTGACGAAAGTGACAGACGCCGCCGCGATAACGTCCCTCAAGGAAAATCCGAAAGCGGACACCGAAGAGAACAGAAGCGCGGTGCTGTCCGAGATTCAGCGACTGCTCGGGCGCGACTGAGAAGCTGTTTCAGAATCAATCCACGACATCCGATTCGGACAGCCCCCCTCCACGACGCCAGATTCGGACAACCTCCCCTCTCAAAACAGGAAATGGCGCACAAAATCGGCTTTATTCCGCTAAATTCATTGAATTTTTGACATTTTAGCGGAATAAAGCCGATTTTATACACAGAATGCCGGAAACGCGGAAAAATAAATACCTTTGCAGACAGGTCTTCACCTGCTCGATTTTCATCGAATCCGTCCATTTAAGAATCAGACCCTATGAAACGATTTCTCATTCTGTTATTCGCATCCGCCTTGTCTGTCCCTGTTATGGGACGCAGGCATCCGGATGTGCCTCAGGCGTATGCTTACGGCAGTTCCATCGACGTTCAGGGAGGTTTCGTCGGAATGCCTTACTCCATTTCCGGAGATGCCGGCAAGGCCTTCGGCATCGGCGACGGCGGCGAATTCCAGCTCCGCTACAGCTATTTCTTTCGCCGGCACTGGGGGATTTTCGCGTCCTTCTCGACTCTTGGGACGGGCGTTGACGACATCGATTACTTCGGCACGGTGAACAAGGCCGACGGCGGTCGTTACCGCTACGGCAGTGCGCCCTTCGAACTGTCCTGTGTCGGCGCGGGAAGCAATCCTTACGGCAGGAACAACGGCTTCTTCGGAGCGGCGTTTCAAATCGGTGTCGCCTACCGCTACGACTTCGGGGGCTGGAGCCTGCGCCCTATGCTCGGCGTCGGAATCGGAAGCCGCCCGGGAAACGTTTTCAGCTACAGACAGACCCCAAGGGACGGAAGCACGCCTTCGGCGGTGTCCTATCGCACTGCGGAATACCATCCTGACTATCTGAACGAGCCCGTGTCCGACCACAGCGAAATCGCGGCGGTCCTGTCTGCGGCCGTTCAGCTGAGTTACACTTTCAACCGCCATTTCTACATCTCGCTCGAATGCGGAATCAAGTCTTTCCCGAACGGCACACGGTACGAAAAGACTGTCTATCAGTACAAAAAGGCGGTCGAACCCGCCAACTGGGCCGAATCCGTCGCCCTGTCGGAGCTCGAAAACAGATATGTCGTCGATACTGGCTCCTCGGTCAGCACCCCGGCAAGGCTTCCGTTCAACTTCCTCGACATAAACTTCGGTATAGGATGGAATCTCGGGCGCAACCGCCATCAGTCTGGACAACACTCGAAGTAAATGATACACAACAAGATATATAAATATATCAAAATATGGGAATCCGATGAAACTGAGTTTTATGATAAAGAACATATTCTTGACGGCGCTTTCAGCAACCGCGCTTGCGACGGCCGTTTCCTGTAATCGCCAATCACTTGATTTATATTCTGATACGGCTCCGGGGACATATTACCTGCTGACGCTGGAGAACTCCAGCAGCACCGACATCGTATGGTTTATTCCTTATGCCGAGACCGCCACCGGAGCGCCGAAAGAAAAGCTCCCGGAGTCGCTCTCGGGCACGGCCAGCTGCATTTTCAGAACTCCGTCCCGCGAACGGGAGAGCGCATATGTGACAGGAGAGGTCAGCAGTCCGTTCGAGTCCTACGACAAGGCCGCCCTCGTCCCATTTTATGTGTTCGACAAGGCGGTATTCGACGGGGAGGACTGGACTTCAATCCGCGAAGGCGAGAAATGGCTCGCGAAGTTTCAGCTGAGCGCGCAGGAGGTCATAAGCCGGGGGAAAAAGATTGTCTACACCGGAGAAGACTGACGGGCGGATTTATTCCAAAACAGATTCAACAATAAGCCATTATGATAGACTACATCAAAGGAACAGTCACGGAGATACTCCCCACGGAAATGACGCTTGAATGCCACGGAATAGGCTATAAGATTCTGATTTCGCTACAGACATTCGAAGCGCTGAAATCGTGCGGCGACACCACTGTGTACATCCACCACTATCTGAAAGAAGACGACGAGCAGTATTTCGGATTCGCCACGAAGGACGAAAGGGAGCTGTTCCGCCTGCTAATAGGGGTCTCTGGAATCGGCGCGGCGACCGCGAGGATGATGCTGTCCGGAATGAGCTCGGAGGAGCTCCGCAACGCCATTCTCTCGGAGGACATCAACCGGATCAAGAGCATAAAGGGAATAGGTCTGAAATCCGCCCAGCGTCTAATTCTCGAACTGAAAGACAAGATAACCAAGGGCGCGGGGGCGGAGCAGGCCGCAATCTTCCGGACAGGAGGCAATCCGAACCTCGAAGAGGCCACGACGGCGCTCGTGATGTTAGGATTCACCAAACCGAACGTCAACAAAGCGCTGACGGCGGTGCTGAAGAAATCCCCCGACGCCACGCTGGAGCAGCTGATCAAAGAAGGCCTGAAAATGCTGTAAGAAGCTGTCGGGAAATGATATGATTATACACTTTCACCAATCGATATGGCAAAAACACAGAACGACATAGACATCATTTCTCATTGCATTGAGTTTATGTCAGACAAAAACACCATTGAGGAACTGTATGCCCGATACGGGCTTCCTTTCCGCAATTCCCTTTCCTATGCGAAACTGGCAGGAATATTCCAAATGAATCCGGATTCATTTGATGTCCGGGACATCACGACCCTGTTCCGGTCAAAATGGACGCCCTGCAATATCGAGCGTCACATCACGCATCTGAAATCGGGGCTGCTTTCCGGCCACGACTGGCACGGCGCGATGCCGTCCATTCTGCACAGATCGATTCAGGACAAAGTCAGAGAATGCTGTGACGGCATCCTCTCATTGGAAGAATATCTCCGGATAGGAAGCGACATATTCAAGCACGAGTATTTTATGGTCGCCACACACGACATCTGCGAATCTTCCATCATTCAGTCAAAAGACAGCGTCATTCCACCTGTCGGGAAGAAGAGCGTGACAGACTTCATCTATGACGGGATTCCGTACGACTTGAAAGTTTCGTCTCATACTTCCAAATGGCAGCCCAAAGCGGGAAATATGACTGTTGAAGAAAAGAAACAGCTGGCATTTGAGCTGTATGAAGGAGCAGACAGCGAACGTATGAGGAAAGTGGCTGACGGATGCAGACATAACTGGGGACTTAACAGAATGTACTATCTGGTCGCGGATCAGGAAAGGTGGATTAATTCCCCTGAAACAACGACACGATATCTGACCGAAAATCTTGACAATCCGTCGAATTACTTTGACATCACCATAAACGGTCTTAAGATACACATCTGTCTGATTGAACAATGACAACCATCTGAAATCAGTTCAAACAGCCCCTAAGAGCCATATCTGTTTTCAAAAAATGTGTTGCATATCTGCAACCAGTCGCATATATTTGCATAGCAATTGGACAAAAAGGGACAATTGGGACAGGTATATTGTAGCTATATGGAAGAGAAAGCGTTCTATTCAATCACAGATGTCGCAGAGAAGCTGAGTTTATCACAAAAATCCATCAGACGTCATATCGCAAGCGGTCAGCTTGACTCCGCAAAGATCGGCTCAACCTACCGTATCCCCAAGGGGGCTCTCGAGTATTTCATCAACAACAGATTAAATGCGACAAGAGCTGTCAACTATGACTTATTCGGAAATGTCGTAACAGAAAATCAGAAGAGCCGGAACACTCCGAAAACAGATCTGGTGAACTGGGGCGACATCAAGAACAGCTGGGACAGGCCGACTAAATCCGAGATGACCTTTGTCGACTGCTTCTGCGGCGCCGGCGGACTGTCAAAGGGTCTTGAGATGGCCGGCCTTGAAGGAATTTGCGGACTTGACTGGTTTAAAGAGGCGGGTATGACATACAGGCGCAATTTTGACCACCCCTTTGTCTATGGAGACATCACGCTGCCGGATGTAAAGAAACATTTCTACGATGTTGTCAAGGAACAACTGAACGGACGGCATCTCAACATCGTCGCCGGAGGTTTCCCGTGTCAAGGATTCAGCATGGCTGGGAATCGGATTGTCGACGACCCGAGAAACTCTCTATACAAGGAGCTTCTCGAAATTGTCGGGCATCTGCAGCCGGATTTCGTGATTTGCGAGAATGTAAAGGGGCTCCGCTCAATGCTCGGAGGGATGGTCGAGCAGAAGATTTTGTCCGACTTCCGCAGCATCGGCTATGAGATGAATGTCACCACCTTATGCGCAGCCGATTATGAGGTGCCCCAAAAGAGGGAACGAGTGATATTCATCGGGAACAGAATCGGGAAGAGGAATTATCATCCGAAAGCGTTATTGTCCCCGGAAGAATACAAAACCACAGGTGAGGCGATTGCGGATCTTATGAATCACCCGGAGGACAAAGGATTCAACCATGTCCCGACGAAGCATAAGCCGGAAATGGAGAAGCGGATGCTTGATTGTCCGGAGGGGCAGAGCCTGTACAAGGGCTATTCCGATGCCTGGAAAAAATGTCCGTGGAATGAGCCGTCCTGCACCATAAAGGAAAACCATGGCGGAGTAAACGTGCACCCTAAACTGCCGAGAGTTCTGACAGCCCGCGAAATGGCCCGTCTTCAGTCATTCCCGGATGATTTCATTTTTGAAGGGCCGAAAAACAAACAGCTCGTGCAGATAGGAAATGCAGTCCCTCCCTTTCTTGGCAAGGCGGTAGGTTTGTCCGTAAGGAAGTCGGCCGGAGACATAGAGTAGGGTACGGGTGGGACAAGCCCGACACCGACCCAACAACTGGATTCGTCTCAAAATATCCGCTATCCCGATTACCAGTGTTCCACGTGGAACACCAACAGCGAATCTATCTTCCGAAATAGACCAGAAGAACGGAGATGTCGGCGGGAGACACTCCTGAAATCCGGGATGCCTGCGCTATTGTATGCGGAGCGTACTTGCGCAGCTTCTGGCGGCATTCTATCGAAAGTGACTCCACCCGGTCGAAGTCAAAACCCTCGGGAATAATCAGATTCTCAAGCCGACGGATTTTGTCAGCCATCTGGCGTTCGCGGCTGATATACCCCTCGTACTTGATGTGCGTATCCACGATGTCCAGAATCTCATTCCGGTAAATATCGTTCAGAGCCTCACGAGAAGCGGCACGGCCACGGAAAGCACAAGAAGCACTTTCTCTCGAAACAGCAGAGCCATAGGAATCAGCAGAGGCGCATTTTCCAGAAACAGCTGCGCCGCAGGAAGCATCAGAAGCACGTTCTCCAGAAACAGCTGAGCCGCAGGAAACACCGGATGCGGCGGAATCTCCGGATTCGACGGAAACCGGAAAATCCAAATCAGGCATAAGGAAGGCATATCTCAAAGACGGCGACGACGCACAGGCGGAACAGGCAGACTTCAACGAGCCGGAGGACAGACTCGACGCATCTCCGGAGCCATCCCGATTCAGCGAATCGACATACAAAGAAGACGCACCCCGGGAAGCATCAGTGAGCAATGAATCAAAAGACGAATCCATTCCCGCAAAAGTTCCACGTGGAACATATTTCAAGATTTCTGAAACTTTCACCTGCGGACGGGAAATCAGTTCAGAAAGGCGTTTTCTGTTCAGGATTTCGGCTGTCCCCTTTTCTGCGAGATAGCCGTTCACATCCTCCGGACGCACAGAAGTGCTCTCAAGCCATTCTTCGATTTTAGAAACCGCCTCGTACTTCCGCATAGTGAGGTCGTATCTGAAATCATCAGCAAGGCCGATTTTATGAGCAAGCGGGGTCAGGCGATAATCGGCGTTGTCCTGACGTAGAAGAATGCGATACTCCGCCCGGGAGGTGAACATCCGATACGGCTCGTCCACACCCTTCGTAATCAGGTCGTCAATCAGAACCCCTATGTAAGCCTCATCCCTCTTTAGGACAAAAGGATTCTTCCCCGCAACTTTAAGATGAGCGTTGATTCCCGCCATCAGTCCCTGCGCGGCCGCCTCCTCATAACCCGTCGTCCCGTTTATCTGCCCGGCGAAGAACAGGTTTTCGATCTCCTTCAGCTCAAGAGACGGCTTGAGCTGGGTCGGGTCGAAATAATCATATTCCACGGCATAAGCCGGACGGTAAATCTTCACGCGTTCAAGCCCCTTTATATGGTGGAGGGCTTCGAGCTGTATTTCCAGAGGCAGAGAGGAAGAGAATCCCTGAATGTAATACTCGTTCGTGCTCCGGCCTTCCGGCTCAAGAAAAAGCTGATGCTCGGTCTTGTCAGCGAAAGTCCTCAACTTGTCCTCGATGCTCGGGCAGTATCGCGGGCCTATGCCGGTGATCTTCCCGGAAAATAGCGGAGAGTCCTTGAATCCGGAACGGAGAATCTCGTGTACGGTCTCGTTCGTGTGCACGATGAAACAGGGCATCTGCGCATCCCGACTCTGCGCCGGGGAAAGATACGGCAGATAGGAAAACTTCTCCGGATGCTCGTCACCTGTCTGACGGACGAGAGCCGAAGTGTCAACCGAAGATATGTCGATTCTCGGAGGCGTGCCCGTCTTCATCCGTCCCGTCCGGACTCCCATCGACACCAGCTGCTCGGTCAGGCCGAAAGAGGACATCTCACCTATCCGCCCGCCGACAAAATCGTTGCGCCCGATGAAAAGCCGGCCTGAAAGGAAGGTTCCGGCGGTCAGGATAAGTGCTTGAGATTTGAAAATCGCCCCGGTAGTCGTACGGCAGCCCGCGATTTTTTGATTCTCAAACAGGAATTCGACCGCAGTATCTTGATAAATATCTAATTTACAATTAGTTTCAAGTATTTTTCGCCAATTCTGCGAATAGAGATTTTTGTCACATTGCGCCCTCGGACTCCACATCGCAGGCCCTTTGGAACGGTTGAGCATACGGAACTGAAGAGTCGACGCGTCAGTCACTATCCCCATATACCCTCCGAGCGCATCGATCTCCCGGACAATCTGACCCTTGGCGATTCCTCCGACAGCCGGATTGCAGGACATCTGCCCGAAACGGTTCATATCCATAGTAATCAGCAGAGTCCGTGAGCCGAGCCCCGACGCGGCCATCGCAGCCTCACAGCCGGCGTGCCCTCCGCCCACCACTATGACGTCATAATCATCAAAAACCTTCATCGAACCAAACCAACTTAATTGAAGTCCCAAATATTCCAACTCATTTATTGCCCGCGATTTATCTTTCTTCGCAACCTCTTGAAACCCACGAACTTTTCTTCATCCCATAATATACTGCAAGAGCTCCCACATTTATCTAATAATCACAAAAGCGCCCATCCTTCATCCCATTAATCTACAAAAGCTCCCGCAGGGAAAGATAGTAATTCTCCTTGGAGCGCATCACCTTTATGTCCTCCTCCGTGTGGTCGTCATAGCCGACAAGGTGGAGAAGCCCGTGGATGATCACACGGTTCAGCTCGTCCTTGAAATCAGTTCCGAACTCGACGGCGTTCTCCCGCACCGAGTCAACGCTTATGAACAGGTCGCCGGAGAGACGGTCGCCCTCGCAATAGTCGAAAGTGATTATATCGGTGAAGTAATCGTGCTTCAGATACCGCTGGTTGATGTCGAGGATGTAATTGTCCGAACAGAAGATGACGGAGATGTCCCCCACCCGGCGTATTTCGCTCTCGGCCGCAATCCGCAGCCATTCGTTCGTCCTCCTTCTGTCGCGGAAACTGAAGTCCGTGTCCTGAAAATAATATGAAATCATACAGAAAACCGTTTGTCCGCACACCGTCTGAAACCCGCCACAACAGCCTTGAAAATGTGAATTCAGACGGCATACGGAAGATTGTGCAAAGATAGTTCAAGCATTTTTTAGAAACCT
>CAVIXF010000061.1:0-10497 GCA_963646585.1 Candidatus Gastranaerophilales bacterium HUM_1
GGATTTTGTAAAAAACAGCTTCTGATATGAGCATTCAGACGGAAAAAATCAAGGAACTCGTCGAAAAGCGGAAGGTCGCGAGACTCGGCGGCGGACAGGCGAGGATAGACGCCCAGCATTCCAAGGGCAAACTCACGGCGCGGGAGAGAATCGCGCTGCTTCTGGACGAAGGGAGCTTCGAGGAATACGATATGTTCGTGCACCACCGCTGCCACAACTTCGGGATGGACAAGGTTCATTTCGACGGCGACGGGGTCGTGACAGGGCAGGGCACAATAGACGGCAGGGTCGTCTATGTCTTCGCGCAGGACTTCACGGTGACGGGCGGCTCGCTTTCCGAGACAATGGCGCAGAAAATCTGCAAGGTGATGGATATGGCCCTTCGCAACGGTGCTCCCTGCATCGGACTCAACGACTCCGGCGGGGCGAGAATCCAGGAGGGGGTCAGCTCGCTGGCCGGCTTCGGGGAGATTTTCGAGCGCAACATCCTGTCCTCCGGAGTGATTCCCCAGATTTCGGGGATATTCGGGCCCTGCGCGGGTGGAGCGGTCTACTCCCCCGCCCTCACCGACTTCAACATAATGGTTCAGAACACCTCCTATATGTTCCTGACCGGCCCTGCGGTCGTCAAGAGCGTCACCGGGGAGGTCGTCACCCAGGAGCAGCTCGGAGGGGCGTCCGTGCACGCGACCAAGAGCGGCGTCGCCCATTTCGCCGCTGCGGACGAGGCGGAGGGGCTGAAAATCATCCGGGAGCTGCTCGGCTACATCCCGTCGAACAGCAGGGAGAATCCGCCCGAAAGGCCCACTGACGACCCCTACAACCGCGTGGACTACGCCCTCAACGACATAATTCCGGACAATCCCAACAAGGCCTACGATATGTACGGGGTCATCGGCTCCATCGTCGATGACGGCCGCTTCCTCGAAATCCACAGGAGCTGGGCGAAGAACATAATCATCGGATTCGCGAATATGGGCGGGAAGTCCGTCGGAATCGTCGCGAACCAGCCGAAAGTCCTCGCCGGAGTGCTCGACATCAACGCATCGCGCAAGGCGGCGCGCTTCGTCCGCTTCTGCGACGCGTTCAACATCCCGCTCGTGACCCTCGTGGACGTGCCGGGCTTCCTCTGCGGCACGCAGCAGGAGTACGGCGGCATCATAGCCAACGGGGCCAAGCTCCTCTACGCCTACGGAGAGGCCACCGTGCCGAAAATCACCGTGACCCTGCGCAAGAGCTACGGCGGAGCGCACATCGTGATGAGCTGCAAGCAGCTGCGCGGCGACGTCAACTACGCCTGGCCGAGCGCGAACATCGCCGTGATGGGTGCGGACGGCGCGGTGGAGATACTCTATTCCAAGGACTTGAAGGCCGTCGAAGACCCTGCGGAAAGGGCCGTGCTGAAGGAGGAGAAGAAGAAGGAATATGACGACCTCTTCTGCAACCCTTACTACGCGGCGTCCTACGGCTACATCGACGACGTCATCGAGCCGGCGAACACCCGCTTCCGGATCATACGCGCCCTCGTGCAGCTCGAAGGCAAGAAAGTGGAGAACCCCGTGCGCAAGCACGACAACCTGCCGATGTAAGACATTATGAAGACCGACATTATCGACAATGACGCGATGACGGGGAAGGTGTCCGTTCCTCAGGAACAACGCCCCGGGGAAAAAGAGGGCTGTTCAGGCATATCCCGCCCCGATGAAGAGGAGGTTGCGGCGGCGATAGCGGCCGCGCTTTCGATTCACTTCGGGAACAATGTCCACGACACCGAGAGTTACGTCATCACCATCCGCCGAAAAAAGCGCGAGCGGGACGTCTGCTATATGGACTGAGGTTCGGGAAGCTGGAACATAGAAACTTGAGTTGGAATATGGAGAAATATAAGCTCAAAATCAACGGCCGCAACTACGAGGTCGAGATAGAATCAATTACGGGAGAGCACGCGCAGGTCCGCGTGAACGGCGCGGAGTACGGCGTCGAAATCGCCGCCGAGACGGACGGGGCGCAGAGCGGGGCAGCCGGCGTGGCGGCTGCGGTGCGGAATGAAGCCGGGACCACCACTGGAAGTCTCTCCTCGGACAGAATCGCGGGCGAGGCGGCCGGAAGAGGCGCGTCCACAGGCAGTCCGGACGCGGAGGGGAAAGGCGGCGAGACAGTCACCGCCCCGCTCCCGGGAGTGATCGTGGACGTGAAAGTCAAGGCCGGGGACATCGTGAAGGCGGGACAGACCGTCGCGGTGCTCGAAGCGATGAAGATGGAGAACGAAATCGAGTCGCCGGTCAGCGGGACCGTCACCGAGGTGAGCGTCGCCAAGGGGGATTCCGTTCTCGAAGGTGCGTCCATCGTGAGAATCGGCTGAAACGGCCGGAACAAGACAACGCCATAAATCCGGAACAGGACAATTCCACAACGGAGAAACGGGACAGCCCCGAAACGGCCGGACAGAGCAGACCGCAATCACTACGATAAAATTTACAAAAAGTCGCATTTTTTCGTTTGAAACATCATAATCATATTCAAAAACAGACATTTCGGCTTGCTTTTTGCAAATCGGGGCGCTCGGTTTTACAAACTATATATCAGCTACTTACACATAGACACTGACTAATTGAATCAATCTCATATATGGAAGCTCGGCTGACGACACGATAATTTCAGAAAACAATAATTAAATGACAATACAATGCAGAACAAATTGCAGGAACTGACAGAAAAGCTCTACAATGAGGGGCTGTCAAAAGGAAAGGCCGAAGGCGAGGCCGTTCTCTCGAAGGCTCAGGCCGATGCGGAGACCATAATCGCGGAAGCGAAGAAGCAGGCCGAGGCCATCGTGGCGCAGGCCCGGAAGGATGCGGAAGACCTCAAAACCAAGACTGCCGGGGATGTTGCTCTTGCATCGAGACAAAGCGTGAGCGAGACCAGACAGGCCATCGAGAAGCTCATCATCGCCAAAGCGGCAGACGAAAAAGTCAAGACCGCGCTGAATGACACGGAGTTTGTGAAGACCATAATCTCCACGGCGGTGAAGGCGTTCTCGGAAGGCAAGGACTGCGACATCGAAATCTGCCTGCCGGAATCCGCGAAATCGTCCCTTGAGGGGTTCGTGAAAAATGAAATCGCGAAGTCGCTCAAGTCCGAGATTTCAGTCAAGTTCAGCAAAAAAATCGGCGGCGGATTCACCATCGGGCCGAAGAACGGGGGCTATTTCATCAACTTCACCGACGAGGCGTTCAACGGCCTCATCAGCGAATACCTGCGTCCGGCGACGAAAAAACTCCTCTTCGGCTAATTCCGGGGATATGTCCGCTCCCGAAGAAGATTTTTTGAGGAAACGGATATGTATCCCCCCAAATGACCAGATGGATATTTTAAGTTTATTTTTGAGGTCAGATTCGTTTTAGAAGAGGGAGCATACCGGGCGTATGTGACCGATGAGAAAACGGATATGGGCCAAAAAGAAATTAAAATGAAGAACTACGAATATATAATAGCAGGACTTCCCGTCATCGACAGCGGCTTCCGTTTCACGGACAAGACCCCGGACCAGTTCATCGAGGAAATCCGCGAACAGCTCGACGACAGGGACAACGCCATTGTGGACTTCCTGCTCAGGGGCTATGCGGAGGAGAACCTCACTCCGGAGTTCTACAAAGAGGCTCTCGGGCACAGGAACCGGTTCATACGGGAATATTTCGCCTTCGACCTCAACCTGCGCAACGCCAAAGTCCGCTTTCTGAACAAGGCTCTGAACAGGCCGGCCGGGAAGGACGTGATGGCGCTCGAAGGTAAGGACGGCGAGACCGTGACCCTTCCCTTCGAGGAGGAGGCGCGGGTCGTGGCGGCTCTGCAAGGAGACGACCTGCTCGCGAGGGAGCGTGCTCTGGACGACATCATCTGGGACAAGGTGTCGGCGATGACCGTCTTCGACATCTTCGACATCGAGAACATACTCGCGTTCATCGTGAAGATGCAGGTGACGGCACGCTGGTACAGACTGGACGAGCAGACCGGCCGGGAGATGTTCCGCAAACTGGTCGACGAGGTGCGGGGGACGTTCAAGGGCGTGAACTACAGCCCAGACGGAGCGTCAGCTCCGCAGGAGGCATAAGCCCGGGACATATATGACCGGATCATATCGAACAGGGACATATATTCCGGAGACTTTACAGACGAATAATCAATAATTTAAGAATCAATATGGACAAGACAACAGGAAAGGTGACGGGAATCGTCTCAAACCTTGTCACTGTCGCGGTTGACGGGCCGGTTTCGCAGAACGAGATCTGCTACATCGACGTCGACGGAACCCTTCTTATGGCGGAGGTCATCAAGGTGACGGGTTCCAACGCCGCAGTGCAGGTGTTCGAGAGCACCCGAGGCCTGAAAAACGGCAACAAGGTGGTTTTCGAGAACCGGATGCTTGAAGTCACGCTCGGACCGGGCCTGCTCTCAAGCTGCTATGACGGACTTCAGAACAATCTCACCACGATGACCGGGGTGTTCCTCAAGCGCGGGGAGTACACCGACCCGCTCGACCGCGAGAAGCTCTGGGACTTCACCCCGCTCGCGAAACCGGGCGACAAGGTCATCGCCGCCGACTGGCTCGGAGAAGTCAAGGAGGGCTGGCTGCCCCACAAGATTATGGTGCCGTTCGCGTTCAAGGGCGAATACACGGTGAAATCCGTCGCGAAGGCCGGAGAGTACAAGGTTGACGACACCGTGGCGGTGCTCATTGACGGAGACGGCGAAGAGGTCAAGGTCACTATGACCCAGAAATGGCCGGTGAAAGTCGCCGTCAAAGGATACAGGGAGAAGCCGAGGCCGAGCAGGATTATGGAGACGGGAGTGCGCGTGATCGACACCCTCGACCCGATCGCCGAGGGAGGCACGGGCTTCATCCCGGGTCCGTTCGGCTGCGGAAAGACGGTGCTCCAGCACGCCATCGCGAAGCAGGGCGACGCCCAGGTCATCGTGATGGCGGCCTGCGGAGAGCGTGCTAACGAGGTCGTGGAGATCTTCACGGAGTTCCCGGAGCTCATCGACCCGCACACGGGACGGCATCTTATGGAGCGCACGACCATCATCTGCAACACCTCCAATATGCCTGTGGCGGCCCGCGAGGCTTCCGTCTACACGGCGATGACCATCTGCGAGTACTACCGTGCGATGGGAATGAAGGTTCTCCTGCTCGCCGACTCCACCTCAAGATGGGCGCAGGCCCTCAGGGAGATGAGCAACCGTATGGAGGAGCTTCCGGGAGCCGACGCGTTCCCTGTGGACCTGTCCGCAATCATCTCGAACTTCTACGCCCGCGCCGGAATGGTCGTCCTGAACAACGGGCAGACCGGTTCGGTGACGTTCATCGGAACGGTCTCCCCTGCCGGAGGAAACCTCAAGGAGCCTGTGACAGAGTCCACGAAGAAGGCGGCGAGGTGCTTCTACGCGCTTGAGCAGAAACGCGCCGACCAGAAGCGCTACCCTGCCGTGAACCCGATTGACTCATATTCGAAATATCTCGAATATCCGGAGATTCAGGAATATCTCGACAAAACGATAGCCCCGGGCTGGGAGGAGAAGGTGAACAGGCTCAAGAACCTCATCCGCAAGGGCCGCGAGGCGCAGGACCAGATCAACATCCTCGGCGACGACGGCGTGCCTATGAACTACCACGAGCTGTTCTGGAAATCCGAACTCATCGACTTCGTGATCCTGCAGCAGGACGCGTTCGACGCGATCGACGCACTCTGCCCTATCGAGAGGCAGAAGTATATGGTGGAGCTCGTGCTCGGGATATGCGACCGCGAATTCGAGTTCGAGGACTTCGAGAAATGCCGCGACTTCTTCAAGGAGGTCATCAACATCCTGCGTCAGATGAACTACTCCGAGTTCCGTGGCGAACAGTTCAAGGCATTTGAAAATCAACTTAATACACTCCTGAACAATGGCAAATAAGGCATATCAGAAAATCTACACGAAGTTGGAGGGCATCACCAAGGCCACGGTGTCACTCAAGGCCGACGGCGTCTCCAACGATGAGCTTGCCGTTGTCGGCGGCAGACTCGCCCAGGTCGTGAAGACAAAGGGTGAAACGGTGACACTCCAGATTTTCGCCGGGACTGAAGGAATCCCGACCGACGCGGAAGTCACTTTCCTCGGAACGCCTCCGACCCTGAAGGTGAGCGAGGAGCTTTCCGGACGATTCTTCAACGCCTACGGACATCCTATCGACGGAGGCCCGGAGGTCGAAGGCGAGGAGCGTCAGATCGGCGGCCCGTCAGTGAACCCGTACAAGAGGAAGCAGCCGTCCGAAATCATCCCGACGGGAATCGCGGGCATCGACCTGAACAACACGCTCGTGTCCGGGCAGAAGATTCCGTTCTTCGCCGACCCTGACCAGCCTTACAACAATGTGATGGCGCAGGTCGCCCTCCGCGCGGATGTCGACAAGATCATCCTCGGCGGAATGGGGCTTTCAAACGACGACTACCTCTACTTCAAGCACGAGTTCGAGGCAGCCGGCGCTCTCGACAAGATCATTTCTTTCGTGAACACCACCGAGCAGCCGCCTGTGGAGCGTCTTCTCATCCCGGATATGGCGCTGACCGCAGCCGAATATTTCGCTGTGGAGAAGAACGAGAAAGTGCTTGTGCTCCTGACGGATATGACCCTGTACGCCGACGCGCTCTCAATCGTGTCGAACCGTATGGACCAGATTCCGTCGAAGGACTCTATGCCGGGTTCGCTCTACTCCGACCTCGCGAAGATCTACGAGAAGGCGGTGCAGCTGCCTGACGGCGGATCCATCACCATCATCGCCGTGACCACGCTCAACGACGGGGACATAACCCACGCGATTCCGGACAACACCGGCTACATCACCGAGGGCCAGCTATACCTCCGTGCGGACGCGGATTCCGGCAAGATCATCATCGACCCGTTCCGCTCCCTCTCGCGACTCAAGCAGCTCGTCCAGGGGAAGAAGACCCGCGAGGACCACTCCCAGGTGATGAACGCCTCCGTCCGTCTCTACGCCGACGCGCAGAACGCCAAGACGAAGCTCGAAAACGGTTTCGACCTTTCGGACTATGACCACCGCTGCCTCGCCTACGCGAAGGACTACGCCACGAGAATCCTCTCAATCGACGTCAATCTCAATCTCGACGAGATGCTCGACACCGCCTGGGAGCTCTTCGGCAAGTACTTCTCCAAGGCCGAGACCGGCATCAAGCAGGCGCTCATAGACAAATACTGGAAAAATTGAGTGAAATTCATAAAATTATTTGTTCAAGATTTTTGAGGACAGATCCATTTTGGAAGAGGGAGTTTGGCGGGCCAAATGACCGATGAAAAATGGATATGGACCAAAAAGATTGACAAATCTACACTATATGGCGATTAAGTTTCAATATAACAAGACTTCGCTGAACGACATAGGCAAGCAGCTGAAGATGCGTCAGAACGCCCTCCCGACCCTCAAGAACAAGGAGAGCGCGCTGCGTATGGAGGTGCGCCGCGCCAAGGACCGTTCGGAGAAGCTGATTGAAGACCTTGAAGCCGCCCTCAAAAGATACGATTATCTTGCAGCCCTCTGGAACGAGTTCGAACCGGGACTGATCTCCATCACCGACATAGACCTTGTCACGGTCAAGGTGGCGGGAGTCAAGACCCCGGAGCTCAAGGGCATATCCTACGAAATCCACGATTTCAACGCCTTCGCCAAACCTGCCTGGTACGCCGACGGGGTGTCGATTCTCAAGGAGCTTTCCCGTCTGGGAATTGAATCGGAGGTTTATAAGGAGAAAAGCCGGATTCTGGATTTCCAGAGGAAGAAGACCACCCAGAAGGTTAACCTCTACGAAAAGGTGCAGATTCCGGGCTATCAGGAGGCCATACGCAAGATAAAGAGGTATATGGAGGACGAAGAGAACCTCACCAAGGCTTCATCCAAGATTGTCAAACAAAGGCACGCGGAAGAGGAGGACGCAGAGAATGGTAACTAAAATGACGAAATATTCCTTCATCCTGCTGTCCGGGCGGACCGAAGGATTTCTGGAGAAGATCCGGGAGCTCGGAGTCCTCGACATCACGCGCTCGCAGAAGCCTGTGGACGAGAAATCCTCGGCTATGCTCGCGGAGGCGGATGAGGCGAAGAAGGCCCTCAACATCCTCAAGTCCTGCAAGGACGAGCCCGAGAGCGGGTTCAGCTTCAACGGCGACGCGGTGAAGGCGGTGCTTGAGACCAGCGGGGAGATTGCGGAGTCGGAAGGCGCGGCCGCTGCGGCCCTGAGGCAGATGAAGCTCCGCAGCCCCTGGGGTGACTTCAGCAGGGAGAACATAAAAAAGCTTGAGGAGCAGGGGCTCAAGATCCGCTTCTACAGCTGCCCGAAGAAGAAGTTCGACCCGCAGTGGGCTGAGATTCAAGCTCTTCAGATAATCAGCGAGGACGAGTCGGCGGTGCGTTTCGTCACCGTGGCCCCGTCTGATTCGGAATACAGCTTCCCAATCGAGCCGGTCGCAGGCCCGGAAGGCCCGTACAGCGAGGCCGTCGAAGTGTATGACATCGAACAGGGCAGGCTCGACGCGGCCAGAAAGCGGCTCGCGAACCTGAAATGCTGCAAGGTCGAGATTCTGGACGACTATCGGAAGAAGCTCAGCTCGCTCGACCTCTACCTCGCCGAAACGGCGACCGAGAAGGCGGCGGAGGACTATCTGACGGTGTTCACCGGATTCGCCCCGACGGAGGACGACGGGAGGCTGTGCAGGGAGTTCGATTCGCTGGACGTCTGGTACACGCACGAGCCTGCGGTCAAGGAGGACAACCCGCCTGTCAAGTTGAAGAACAACTGGTTCGCGAGAAACTTCGAGGTGCTGACGGGGATGTACGGCGTTCCGGCCTACGACGAGTTCGACCCGACGCCGGTGCTCGCGCCGTTCTTTATGCTGTTCTTCGCGATGTGCCTCGGGGACGCCGGCTACGGAATCCTGCTCGTGCTCATCGGGCTGTATATGAAGTTCAAGATGCAGGGTTCGAGCCTCGGCAGGATGTACCGGCTCGTAATCTTCCTCGGAGCGGCGACTATGGTCGTCGGACTGTTCCTCGGGACGTTCTTCGGCATCAGCCTCCTGTCCGCGACGTGGACTCCGGAATGGCTGAAGTCGGTCTGCGTCGACGGATGGTTCCCTGACGCGAAGATC
This sequence comes from Candidatus Gastranaerophilales bacterium HUM_1, assembly GCA_963646585.1. Lineage (GTDB taxonomy): Bacteria > Bacteroidota > Bacteroidia > Bacteroidales > UBA932 > Cryptobacteroides. Next base: position 9,199 of record CAVIXF010000061.1, read on the forward strand.
GCGGGATTCCCCGCCCAGATGGTGCTCGCCGTGGGCATCGGAGTGTTCCACATCTGTCTTGCGATGATAATCAAGACCATCGGCTACACCCGCCGCTTCGGATTCAAGAACACCATAGCGACCTGGGGATGGACCGTACTCATCATCGGCGGCATCATCGTGACGGTCTTCGGAATGACGGAGATTCTTTCAGAGACGGCGTTCAAATGGGCCGTGATCGCGCTCGCCACGGTTAGCGGACTCGCCATCTACGTCTTCAACACGCCGGGGCGCAACCCGCTCAAGAACATCGGGGCCGGGCTGTGGGACACCTACAATATGGTCACCGGGCTTATGAGCGACACCCTGAGCTACATCCGTCTCTACGCCCTCGGGCTTGCCGGCGGTATGCTCGGAAACGCGTTCAACCTTATGGGCACGATGGTTCTCGACATCCCCGTGCCGGGCGTGAACTGGGTCTTCTGCATCATCATCCTGATTTTCGGGCATATACTGAATCTCGCGATGTCCTGCCTCGGAGCCTTCGTGCATCCGCTGCGTCTGACCTTCGTCGAGTATTTCAAGAACTCCGGATATGAAGGGACGGGGACCAAATACAACCCTCTCAGATAAATAAATTTATAGAAACAAAAAAACAATAACGATAAAATTCAAAAAATTATGAACGAAATTCTCGGTTATCTCGGACTCGGCCTTATGCTGGGCCTCTCCGGCATCGGTTCCTGCTACGGAACCACCATCGCGGCCAACGCCGCAGAGGGTGCACTCAAGAAGAACCCTGAAAAATCATCCACCTATATGGTGCTTTCTGCGCTCCCTGCCACTCAGGGCCTCTACGGCTTCGTAGGCTTCCTGCTCTGGCTCGTGGTGTTCAAGCCGGACTTCGCGGTCTTCGGGCCGAAACTCTTCGGAGTGGGTCTCGCGGTCGGCCTCGTCTGCCTTCTCTCGGCAATCCGTCAGGGTCAGGTCTGCGCGAACGGCATCGTTGGTGAGAGCCAGGGGCACAGCGTGATGACCAATACGCTCATCTACGCGGCTCTTCCGGAGTTCTATGCAATCCTCTCGCTGGTCGGCGCCATTATGGCAGTCCTTTAATTCGGGCGAATATGGGAGCGGATTGCCGCGTTGCTCAGCTTGTTGAAATCCTCACAACCGAAAGGTTGCTGCGGTTTCAACTTCGCTGAGCGCCTTGCACTCCATCCCCCATATTCACCCTCACTCCCGGTCTTGCTTTCTTGTGAAATGGATTGCCGCGTTGCTCAGCTTGTTGAAATCCTCACAACCGAAAGGTTGCTGCGG
>CAVIXF010000062.1:0-10495 GCA_963646585.1 Candidatus Gastranaerophilales bacterium HUM_1
CGGGGAGATGCTGTTGAAGTCCCCGCACATAAACCAGAGCTCCCTGTCGGGGTCGGCCGACTTCAGAATGGTGTTTTCGGCGATATATTCGATCTCCTTGCGCCGGTAGTGTTCACCTTCGAAGTTCTTCGCCGAGATTCCCTGGCATTTGTCCCTGAGGGCGTTGTATTCTCCGGCTGTCCGCTCCTTCTCCGCCTTGAGGGCCTCCAGCTCCTCTTCCGAGGCATTCCCGGCGGCGACGGCGTCGTCATATCTCCTCCTCGCCTCATCCCGGGCGGAGCGGAGCTGTTTCAGCTCCGGCGTCTCCTTCATCCCCGCCGTGGCTGTCAGATGGCTGAACGGGTAGAGGTGGACGGTCACGAAATTTATGGACTTCCCCTCGACGTTTATCCGCGCCTGCCCGAAGCCGTGGATGACGACGGTGTCCCTTCCGTTCCCGACGGACTGGAGGACGTTCTCAATCGGATATTTCGAGGTTATCACCTGCGGGAAGTTGTCCCTCTGTCCTGATTTCCAGACATATTGATGCCCGTATCTCGCCGCGAGCCCGCTCCATCCGTCCGGAAGATACCTCTTCTCCGGGTCTTTTATGGATATGTTCGAGTCCGTCTCGTAATTGGTTGAGGCTTCGCACCATACGCATATGTCCGGATCCTTCTCGATGACCCATTTGACGAATGTGTCATAATTGTCCTTCTGGCCGGACCAGACCCCGTTCTGGGTGTTCCAGTACAGTACGCGGAGCTTGTCCTTCCCCTCTTTCTTCGGAGTCTTCGCTATGATTGCCGTCCCCGCGAGGATGAGGGCCAGGGCAGTGAGTATGCCATATTTCGTAAGATTTCGTCCCATTGTCTTCAGAGTCTTTTGTGCGTTGTCTTCAGAGTCTTTTTTGTTTGAAACGGGGCGCAATTTACGATTTATTTCGCGTTTGTCACAATTTTTCTACCTTTGCATCCGCATCCGGAGCCCTTAAAGATACGGGAATATGTTCCGGGGATATTCGTTTTAAGGTTCCCATATTCATTTGTCTAAAAACAATTCTTATGCGCAGAAAATCATACGCCGCCGTCGCGGTCATCGCGGCATCCCTCTCTCTTCTTTCATTCCGTGCCGAGGGGCGGGATTTGAAAGTCCTCTACTGGAACATTCAGAACGGAATGTGGTCGGACCAGGGGAACAACTACGACAATTTCGTGGAGTTCGTCAAGTCGAACGACCCGGACGTATGCGTGTGGTGCGAGGCCGAGTCCCGCTACAGGACTGACACGGCCGACAAGATCGCCGGCTGCGAAGAGGCGTATCTGCCCTGGAACTGGGACGTCCTGGCGAGGCGCTACGGCCACGACTATGTGCTCGTCTGCGGCAAGAGGGACACTTTCCCGCAGGTGATCACGTCCAAGTTTCCGATACGCATCGTGAAGAGAATCACCGGGAACGGTGAAGACATCGTCGTGGTGCACGGGGCCGGTTGGGCGCAGATTGGAATCGGCGGCAAGGCCCTCAACATCGTGACTCTCCACACCTGGCCGCAGAAATACGGCTATCTGGCCGAGGACAGGGCGGCGAGCGCGGCGCGTCAGGAGGGGGACGAGTTCAGGGCGAAGGAGATGGAATATGTCTGCGCTCAGACGATAGGGAGCGTTCCTGACGCGTCTTCCCAGTACTGGATGATGCTCGGGGACTTCAACGCCATATCCAGCATAGACAATTATGTCTATAAGAAGAACCCCGACGACAAGGCGTTTCTCCTGCACGACTACGTCAGGGCGCACACTCCTTACATCGACGTCATCGAGAGACAGCATCCGGGGGATTTCCGGAAGAGCCATCTCAACGGGAAGAGGATAGATTTCATATATATGACCGAGCCGCTGTACAGGCGCGTCCGCTCGGCTGAAATCATCACGACCGGTTTCGCCGCGTCTTCCCGCGACCCGAGGAATCTCCACAATTTCTGCAATCCTTCAGACCACTATCCGATTCTCGTGGAACTGAAGTTCTGATTCGCCCGCAGGGATGCGGCGCGTTTCGCTCACGGATTGCCGGCCGGCTGACTGACTGAAAACCCTCTGGGTTGCACCGGAGGCGCGAGACACCCCTGCGGGGGATTTTCAGATGTACTTCGCGGTGAACGATTCCGCGCAGTTCTTCAGATCTTCCGGAACGCCGGCGAAGACCACGCGGCCGCCCTTGTCGCCCGCGTCCGGGCCGAGGTCTATGACCCAGTCGGCGGCGCGTATGACATCGGCGTTATGCTCCACGACCACGATGGAATGGCCTTTCGCGAGCAGAGCGTCGAACGATTTCAGAAGTTTCTCCACATCGTAGAAATGGAGTCCGGTGGTGGGCTCGTCGAAGATGAACATAATCTTCCGGTCGGAAGGCCTTCCGCTTCCGGTTTCGGAATTCAGCAGAAAATACGCGAGCTTGATTCTCTGGCTCTCGCCTCCTGAGAGCGTGCTGCTGCTCTGGCCGAGGGTGATGTAGCCGAGCCCCACGTCCACGAGGGTCTGAAGCTTCTGGGCTATGCGAATGGCGGTAGGGTCGTCCTGCCTGCCGAAGAACCCGATCGCGTCCTCCACGCTGAGGTTCAGGATGTCGTCGATGTTCATCCCCTGATAGCGCACTTCGAGGATGTCCGGCTTGAACCTCTTTCCTCCGCAGGTCTCGCAGACCATCGTCACATCGGCCATAAACTGCATACTTATCTTCACGAATCCGTCGCCCTGGCACTCCGGGCAGCGTCCTCCGTCCTGGTTGAAGGAGAAGAACGAGGGGGTGTAGCCGTTGATTCTGGCGTAAGGCTGGTCGGAAAGCAGCTTGCGTATGTCGTCGTAGATTTTGAGGTAGGTCACGGCGTTGCTCCGCGAACTGCGCCCGATGGGGTTCTGGTCGACATATTCGACCTGGGTTATGCGGTCGGTGCTGCCTGAAAGCCGGCGGAACGTCCCCGGGACCGGCCCCGCGTGGTTGATTTCGCGGTAGAGGGCGGGGTAGAGTATGTCGCCCACGAGCGAGGACTTGCCCGAGCCGCTCACCCCGCTGACCGCGGTCAGCGTTCCGAGCGGGAACTCGACGCTGATGTCCTTGAGGTTGTGCTCCATCGCGCCCTCCACCGTTATCGAGTAGTTCCAGCTCCGTTTCCGGCGGCTTATGCGCGCCCGTTCGCCGCTGAGATACTGCAGCGTCAGCGACCTCCCGAGGGCGCTCCGGACGTCGCCGGCGGCACATTCGCTTCCTGTCCCGGCTGCGGCGCGCCCGTCCCCTCCGTCAGCCCCGGCTTTTATGTCTTCAGCGGAGGCCTCCGCCGCTCCGTTCCCGCCGGGCGCCTTGCCTTCCCCGGAGGCGAGAGCCTTGAGCGCGTCGTTCAGCACGCCCTTGAACACGATTTCGCCGCCGTGCACCCCCGCTTTCGGGCCGATGTCGATGAGCAGGTCGGCGGCCCTCATTATGTTCTCGTCGTGCTCCACCACGAGAACCGTGTTCCCGATGTCCCGCAGCCGTTTCAGCACGGAAATCAGCCTGTCGGTGTCCCTCGGATGCAGGCCGATGCTCGGCTCGTCGAGGATGTACAGCGAGCCGACAAGCGAGCTCCCCAGCGCGGCCACGAGGTTTATTCTCTGGCTTTCCCCGCCCGAAAGGGAGTTGGAGCGGCGGTCGAGCGTCAGATAGCCCAGCCCCACGTCGATGAGGCAGTCGAGCCGTTCGAGGATGTCCTCGACGGCCTTTCCCGCCACGCTGCGGTCATACCCGTCCAGCTCCATATTCCGGAGGAAATCCCTCAGCTCCACGACGTTCATCTTCAGGAGATCGTGGATGTTCCTGCCACCGACCTTCACATAGAGGGCCTCGCGGCGCAGGCGGCTTCCTCCGCATTCGTTGCAGACGGTCTTCCCGCTGTAGCGGCTCAGCATATATTTGTACTGGATCTTGTACTTGTTCTGATCCACCCACCGGAAGAACTCGTTCAGCCCGACAATCGAGTCCTCCTCCTTCTCGGCCGGGCATCCGTTCCAGATTTTGTCCCGCTGCGCCTGCGTGAGATTGTGATAAGGCTCGAAAATGGGAATGCCGTACTTCGCGGCGTTCTTCACCAGCAGCTCCTTGAACCAGCCCATCTTCTCGCCTCTCCAGCAGGCGATCGCGTCGTCGTAGAGCGTCCGGCTCTTGTCCGGGACGACGAGGTCTTCGCTGATTCCGACAATCTCGCCGAGCCCCCCGCAGACAGGGCAGGCTCCGAGCGGGCTGTTGAAGCTGAAAAGGTATTCGTCCGGCTGCCTGAACCGGATTCCGTCAAGTTCGAAGCGGCTTGAAAATTCTTCGGAACGGAGCTCGTCCCCGTCCTGCCAGCAGACCGAAATCCGCCCGTCGCCCTTGTCGAACGCGGTCTGGATGGAGGAAAGCAGTCGCGCCGAGAGCTCCTCCGAGACGCCGTCCCGCCCGACCTTGAGCCTGTCGACAAGCAGGGAAAGCTTTTCCGGGAAGTCGCCGCTCTCCGAGAGCCTCATCACGTCCTCGATGCTCATCTGCCTGTCCGTAAAGAATCTGGAGAACCCCTCCTCCTTCAGGGCGAGCATCAGCTCCACCTTGTCGTCCCGTCCTTCCCAGCCGATGTCGGAGAGTATGTACACGGGAATCCCCGGTTTCAGGCCTCCGATGAACCTGAGGATGTCGGCGGCTGAACTCGCGGTGACGGGCCGTCCCGAAACGGGGGAATATGTCTTTCCGATTTTCGCGAATATGAGTCTGAGGCAGTCATATATCTCCGTGGACGTCGCGACGGTAGAACGCGGATTGCGGATGTTCACTTTCTGTTCTATCGCGATCGCCGGCGGTATCCCCTCGACGGCCTCGACGTCCGGTTTCGACATCCTTCCGAGAAACTGCCTCGCATAGGCCGAGAGACTTTCGGCGAACCGCCTCTGCCCCTCGGCGAAAAGGGTGTCGAACGCGAGCGAGGATTTTCCCGACCCGGATATCCCGGTGATCACGACGAACTTCCCCCGGGGGATGTCGACCGAGAGATTCTTGAGATTGTTGACTTTCGCCCCCCTTATTACAATGTTTTCCGTATTCGACATACCCTGATGATAAAACCGCCCGTGCTTCCCCCGCCTTCCCCGGTTCGTCGGAAAAGATTGCAAAAATACGAAAAAATATTTGGAGACTATGAAAAAATGCGTACCTTTGCATCCGCAATCGGGAAAACCGCTTGCAAAAGACAAGTCTGGTGCGGTAGTTCAGCTGGTTAGAATACCGGCCTGTCACGCCGGGGGTCGAGGGTTCGAGTCCCTTCCGCACCGCTTCAAGATGCCTCAGAGGTTACTCTGGGGCATCTTCGTTATAATCGGGTGATATGCCCTAAAGAAGAGCCTGACCGAATTCTTTTATGGTTTCTTCGCTGTCACGGCCGGAGATTGACTTGCCGGTGGCTTTCTCAATACGGTTAAGCAGTTTGATTGCGCGGTCTGCGAAATAGGCGTCAAAGTCGTCTGCGGCAAGAAAGTCATAGAAGACCAAGTTGAGCGGAAACATCAGATGTTCAAACTCATTCTCCGGAGTCGAGAGATCCAGAACAACGGTACGGCCGATGTCGGACAGAACCTGTTTCTTGTCTGATATGGACACGATGGCATCAAGTCTGTCGGCATCAGGGTCAAGGCATTTCTGAATGTCGAGGTAGTAATACCTGAATATGGTCTTGTCTCGATTGGTGTCCAGACGAGTCTCAACGGCCTTCTTGCACCTAAACACCTGATAGAGCGTGGTGAGCCGCTGTTGCCCGTCGAGGACGAGCCAGTCCGGGGAGACATCATCCGGGCATCGGGCTCCGGTGAAACGGCGGCACTTGAAACGGAGGGAATCGCCCCGCCCTCTTCCCGTCAGAAATGCCGCAGCTCGTTGTCGTGATAGCGGAAGCACAGGAAAGTCTGGACTTTTGCGTTCTCGTCCCATTTGAACCAGCCGTGATTTCTCCAGCTCTCGAGATTTCTTATGATGTGCATCGAGCAGGCCGGGGTGTTGCCTTCGGCGAGCATAACCATCTTCTGACCCTTGCCGTTCTGCGCGACATCCAGCACGAAAATGGCGTGACCGTATTTGTGGCCTTTTCTGGCCGGATAGACGAGGATGTCCCCGGGCTGCACGTCCTTCAGATTCCTTCTCGGCAGTTCTCTTGCCAGCGAGGCCGTGTTCGCGACGGCGTAGATCCGTCTCATATATGATTCAAACGCCTTCCGGCTCCGGCCTCCGGTGTAATAATGGTCTGTCCCGGCAAGATCCGAAAAATGTATGCGTCCGCATTTCCCCTGCGAGAACAGGTATTCCGCACGAAGCCTCATACAGACGTCCGCGCACTGTTCGTCGTTGCTCAGGAGCGGGAGGTCGATCACGGCGTATTTGACCCTGCTCCCGAACCGGGCCGCCCCTCCGCCGCGATACAGCACGACCTCGGAGCCTCTGGGCTTCAACGGGATTGACCGCAGGAATCTGGTGTAATTCCGGTCGTCCCCGTCGATTCTTTCGTATCCCCTCGGGACTGACAGCTCCCTGACACAGGAGGCTCTTTCAAAATTGCTCGGGATGAGACAGGGGAAGCAGATGAAGGCCGCGACGGACAGGACAAGCAGCGAAACAATCGCGCATACGCTTATGATGATGAACTTTTTCATTTTTATGGGTTATTTTGTTGTTCTGATGGGGAAGGGGAGCCCCGCGGCATCCGACCCGCCATCTGCATAATAATGCACGACGTCCATTCCTGGTAAACAAAAAATCGCAGATTCAGGCGGCGGCCTCTGTCAGGCGTCTCCGCAGAGGAGGTCGAGAACAGCCGCAGTTTCGCCGCTGACCTGCTCCGCCGGGCGCTGGAGTCGCTTCCGGAGAGCTTCTGGAGAGCTTCTGGAGAGCTTCTGGAGAGCTTCTGGAGAGCTGCCGCAGGATATCCGTCCCTTTTTAGCCTCTTAACCCCCGCAGACTATCGTCTGCGACTTCTGTAGAGGCATCTCGCGCCTCCGGCGCAGTCCCTGCGGGACTTTTTAGAAACCATCTCCCACTTTACTTTCCCACTTCGTCGAAATATTCTTTCGACACGTGACAAACCGGGCACTCCTTCGGAGGCTCCGGGCCGATATGCCTGTGTCCGCACACGGAGCATATCCATTCCTTGTTTTCTTCAGCCATAGCGTTTATAATTAGGTTTACATCTTCATTCCGCCGTCTTCCACCCGTTCACTGTGCGGGTCTCGGAGGAGAAGTTGATTCCGAGCTTGATTATCTGCTTGCCGGAGGCGAGGAACGGACGGTCGTAGCCTTTCGTCTCAATCTGCGCGAGAGCCGTCTCCGGCGACTGGTCGCGTTTGAGTTCGATTATATAGACGTACTTGTCGGTGGTGATTACGATGTCTATGCGTCCGTCGGATGTCTCGTATTCCGTCTTTACATAGAGTCCCATCATCTTGAACATCACATACATCGTGTTCTGGAAGTAGAGTTCGAGATCGCCCTGGATTTCATAGCTGTTGCCGGAGAGGAATGCTGTGAATCTGGTCATAAAACCGTTTATGTCGCCGTTTCTGATGTCAGCGACGAACTGATACACGGAGAAGTCATCGTCTAGCAACCCCGGTGCATACAGTTGGCTGAGTGAGTTCAAAAATCCGCTTCTGACCTCCTCATTCGGATAATCGAGTGTGTATGTCCGGAACTCGGGGTCATAGTCCGTGATTGTCAGATAGCCGCTCTGGTACATCAGACTTATCGGTTTGGGGTCTGAATAGTTCGTCCCGTTTAGAGCGATGATTGAAACCTGATTTTTGGAGATATTCTCGAGATTATATCTTCCCTCCTTGAGATACCGGACAAGGAACGACGGCGTTCCCGTCTCGAACCAGTATTCTCCGAACTCGTTGGCGTTGAACGTATTGATGAGACTGAAAGGGTTATATACCCCCGCCGCTTTAGGGTGGAAGCGGTAGCCGTCGTACATCTTCGCCAGCTTTCCGTAGCATTCGTCCACGCTGAGGTCGTTCGCCTGCGCGAGGGCGGCCGTGCTTTCTCCGAAATATGACTTCAGTTCGGTCTCGGATATGCCGCAGATACCGCCGTATTCGACTCTCATCGAGATGTCCTGAATGTTGTTCAGTCCGCTGAACACGCTCATCTTCCCGATTTTGGTGACTCCGGTGAGGAATCCGAATCTGATGAATTCGTCCTTGCCTTTGAGCACGCTGTAGAACCCTTCGAGTGTTTCGCGGAACGGCTCCCGGAGTTCGGGGCGCGTGAGGTTGTCGATGACCGGCTTGTCGTATTCGTCGATGAGGACGACAGCCTTGCGTCCGGTCTTGCGGTAGGCCGCTTCAAGTACGTTCCCGAATCGGATTCCGGGCACATCCGAGCGGTTGACGCTCCCATACTCCTCCTCCCACTTGCACAGAGAGTCGTCCAGGACCTTGAGCAGGACATCCGCGGAATCGTATGCCTTGCCGCTGAAATCCAGATGCAGCACGGTGTATTCAATCCAGTCCTTTTCCAGCTTTTCAATCGCAAGCCCCGTGAAAAGTTCTTTCCTCCCCTTGAAATAAGCCTCCATAGTGGAGACGAGAAGGCTTTTCCCGAACCTGCGCGGGCGGCTCAAGAAATAGTATTTCCCGGTCGATGCAAGTTTATAGATGTCAGCCGTCTTGTCGACATAGACATATCCGCCTTCGCGGATTTCCTGAAAAGACTGTATTCCGATAGGGTATAGCATAGCTCATCCGTTTAGTCCATCTCGGCGAGGTCGAATCCGACCTTCCCGACCTCGCGAAGATACGACTAAAATCTTACATCGTCAAGCATATGTGGAAATCAAGGGATTCGGCACGGCCGCTGACAGACAAGTCCATATTGCGGCGAAGTAATCATTAAAAGTGAAGTTCCTCCACGGTGTCGGCATCTATGAACATAACATAATAGACCGGCATATAGGTCACATTTCCGACGGTCTTGATCTCCCGCGAGTTGGACAGAACGAGGCCGGAGGCGATGTCATAATCTTTCACATTCAGCAAGTTGTTCAGGGCGCTGTGCCTCGTGTAGTTTTTGCCGGACTTGACCTCTATGGGAAGAATCGTCGTGCTGGAGTAGTCGTCAATCAGAAAATCCACCTCCCCTCGCTGTTTGTTGTCATAGTAGAAAAGCTTGTGACCGTGAGCCTTGAGCTCCTGCGCGACGACGCTTTCATAGACGGAACCGAGGTTGACGCCGCATTCGTCTGAAATTACCGGACGGATGTTGTTCTTGTAGAGCTGCATCGTGAGCAGTCCGACATCGTTGAGATAGAGTTTCATAAGGTTCTTCTGCGCGGATTCGGCCAACGGGTATTTCGGATTTGAGATGGCGCTCACTTCGAGGGCTGTTCCGGAAGATATGAGATATTCGAATTCCTCCCGATAATTGTCGAACCTGTCGCCGACCTTATTCCGTATGTCTTTGACGACTATGCGCTTTTTCTTGTTCTCAAGCTGAGACGGAATCATATTGTAGATTCTTCTGATCAGAAGCGTTCTTCCGCTGTCCTTCTCGTATTTTGTCGCATCGACCTCATAAAGACTGCGGATGCTTTCCTGAATGTCCCTTACTTTCACGATGTTATGCGAGTCGAGATATTCGTTGACCGCCGCAGGAAGTCCGCCGACAAGGAGATAGCGCCGGAACAGGTTCATAATGTAGCCGTGGAGCGATTCGTCGAGGCTTTCCCTGTTCTGGAGTTTTGCCCGCAGAGTGTCCAGCGCCTCCCGTCCGAACCCGTTGGCGATGAGGAACTCCTCGAAATCAAGTTGGTACATACTCTTCCGAATTATGCTGCCGACTGGTATCGATGTCGTTTCCCGCAAAGTGATTCCGAGCAGACTTCCGCTCGCGATGAAACGGAAGCGGCGGTCTTCACGGAAAAACTTTAGCAGAGTGAGATACTGCGGATAGTGCTGTATTTCATCGAGAAATATCAGGGTGTTTTCATACCTGTCAAGTTTTTCTCCGTATGCCGAACTCAGCGTGAAATAGAATCCTTCAGTCGTCCCGATTCCTTTGAACATTCGCGGCCCTTCATCGTCCTTCGCAAAATTTATTTCAATGAAATTGTCATACAATCTCCTTCCCACCTCTCTGATTATGAATGACTTTCCCGTCTGCCGCGCACCTTCCAGAATCATTATTCTGTCATCTTCCGCCCGAAGATGCTCTTCAATGTCCTTTTCTATCTTTCTGAACAGCATAGCATTAACACTTTTCTATATAATTTTCGTCTGCAAAACTACACTTTTCCATATAATTTTACAAGCGAAAACTACACTTTTCCATACCGTGAGGGGCGGAATGACTGACCGGGCCCCGAAGTTCACTATCCCGTAATGTGGAAATGAATCATCATAAAAATATGACCCGGACTATAATGTCCCCCAGATTTCGGACAGTGGGTTAAGTCAAAAAAAAGACTATAACTTTACATCGCAAT
>CAVIXF010000063.1:0-10471 GCA_963646585.1 Candidatus Gastranaerophilales bacterium HUM_1
GTTGTTGCCGGAGCGGTCATAGACGACATCTCCTGAGCCTTCATTGAATTTCCAGTAGGCCACGAGCCCCTCCGCCGCAGAAGGATCCACGAAGTAAGGCCTGGTTTTCTGCTCCTTGAGCGTCTCCTCGTCGAGTATCTTGTTCCAGATTCTGACTTCTGAGAATATCGCGTCCGCAGTTCTGGTCTGGTCATAGGCCGTGTTGATGTGGAAAATATTTTTGAATACATCCTCCTTCTGAGCGTCAGCAGTGGCGAAAGTGACTCCATCAGCGAAGTATCCCGCCGTCGCTGTGGCCGTCCTCGTGCCGTTGACATACATCACGATCTGTCTCGTGTCGCAGTCGTAGGTGACGGCGAGGTGGAACCACTTGTTCTTGGGCATAATGCCGAGCCTCGGCTCGCCGCTGTTCGTGCAGACCTGAAGCAGGTCGTTAGGATAGCTGAGGTCGCCGGTACGGAAGAGGAAGTATCCCTCGATGCCGAAGAAACTGTTGTTCTGATTGTTGGCTCTGCGCGTCTTGTTCCCGTCCCAGTCACAGTTCATAAGCATCTCGACAGTGAACTGCTTGAGGTTGCTTACAGGTTCAGTATTCTGCCAGTCCACCTCGCAGTAGTTGTCCCACATATAGGCGGCGTCGTTGATGAGCTTCGCGCCCTCGAACACATAGTATTTCGTGCTGCGGGAGGCGAGCACGCCGATGTCTTCCGACTTGAGCGAGACTGGAAGGACATAGAGCTGCTTACCGTCAAGGGTGAGAATGTCCTTGAAGCTGATGACGCATTCCGCAGAGCGGACACCGCCCTCGTCGATGGTGAGGGATGGCGCCGAGAAGGAGTAGTTCGCCTCCGGAAGCATTATGGCCTCCGTGCCGTACCTCTCGTTGTATTCGGCCACCTTGGCCTCATCGGCCAGGTACTCCACTTTCAGAGCCTTCTCCGCAGGACGCGGAAGGGCTGCGACGAGTGTCTCGGTGTAGCTGTTCTCAATGGAGATGTACAGCGTCCTTACACTGGAATAGTTGTCCAGAAAGACCTTGCTTTCGTAGACCTCCGACGCACTCTTCTCGCAGGACGGCAGAGCCGCGAGAACCGCGAGGAAGAGCATCGTATATTTCAAATGTTTCATATCCATTACGTTTGCCTTTTAAGAGTTAGGATTCATAATCCTGATCACATTGCGGAGCTTGGAGTAGGTGTTCCTGTCGGCGCCGTAGAAGGCGGATCTGATGTCGTAGATCACAATCCCGTCCTTGCGGAACTCCGAAGAGACGCCCATCCACTGCGAGACGAGAGGAATCTGCTCTCCGGCATTGAAGACACCTTTCTCCTTGTCCGTAGATGAGGTGTTAGTGACGGAGTAGAGGAGCTTCGCGTCAGGATGGATTTCCTTCGTCCTGACACCGAGATAGTCCATATCCTCGGTTCCCGTAAGATCCTGGCACGGCAGGATCACATACTCGGCCTTTGAGACGTAGCTGGCCGGAACATACTCGGCCTTGGTCTCGAGCAGCATTCCGACCCCCTTGCGGGTTTCGAGCTCTTTGAGAACCGGCCCGAAGAAGCCGGAGAGCTGAGTGTTGTAGGCGGCGAGCTCCTCCTCGGTGAGATGATAAGTGTCCTTCAGCTCGGCGTACTGCACCCTCACCGCGTCAAGCCCGAGGGCGTCGACATAGCCGAAGACCCTGGCGAGTTCGTCGGCGAAGTACCCGTCGATTTCAGGGTAGGCCGGAGCGTCGGGATAGACCGGTTCCGGCACGGCGGCAGGGTCTTCGCCCTTCTCCTCCGCAGCGGCCTTCGCGGCCTCATAGTCCGCCTTTATCTTCTCGCAGGCGGCCTCGTATTCCGCGTCCAGACGGTCAATCTCCGCCTGACGCTCCGCCTTCACCTTGTCGTAGGAGAACGCCGCGACGAATCTGAAGCCCTTGTCGGAACGGAGCTTCTCCATCTGCGGGACAAAGCGTCCGGCATTCTCAGGATTCGACAGCTCGACGAAATCGACGCTGTCCGGGAGAGAAGTGAGACTGCTCGACTGATCAGTCAACTTCTCGGGAGTGTCGATCGCGACATAAGTTATCTTGTGCTCCGAAGCCTTGTAGGCGCGTATCATCCCGCAGTACTCGGCGTAGAGCTCGGGATTGTCCTTTTCCAGAGAGGAGACCTCAATCTGAATGGACTCCGGCTTGGTCCAGTCGCTGCAGGATATGAGAACCGCAGCGGCCGCAGCCATTATTATCATTGATTTTGTTTTCATTTTCCCTCCTCGATTATTTTGTTATTCTCGGATTGCAGTCCCACCAGGTGCGGGTCGCGATGTTGTCCGCGCCCTTGAGAAGAGTCAGCGCGTGCTTGTAGTTCACGCCGTTGCTGGTGAGCTCGCTGACTGGATAATTCGACCTGCGTGCGTAGCCGTCCTCCGCAATCACTCCTCCGCTGAGGTTCACGCCTGCGGTGAGAAGACGCGGGTAGCCGGTGCGGCGGAACTCGGCCCAAGCCTCGATTCCGGTGGCGCGCCAGTTGGCGATCCATTTCTGGGTGATGATCTTTTCAAGATTAGTCTCGAAGTCGCCTGAATTGTTCCACGCGACGGTCGGCTTGCCGGAGAAGGAGGCGCTGTAGCCCTTCCCGGTAGGGTCGGTGTAGTCCTCAGGAACAGACGATGCGTCCGCCGCGTATGCTTCAGCGCCCTGCACGCCCCACTGCTCGAAGGAGAGGCTTATGCCTTTCTCGTAGAACTCCTTTGCTGTCGATCCGCCCATATTCCATCCGCGGAGAGCGCCTTCAGCCTTGAGGAACATAGCCTCTGCGGCGTTCATCCACATCATCTGGTCTCCGGTCTCGACTTTCACGTTGGAGCACTTTTCTCCTGCAGCGGCATCGACTCCGCGCACACCCCTGCGCATTCCGGCATAAGTCTGTCCGGTGAACCCTGATTCGGTGAAGTAGGCTGAACGGCGAGGGTCGGAGTAGCCGTTCATATAGCAGACGATGTCGGCCGCCGCCCTGTAGTCACCGGTCTGGTTCCAGTTTATGCACTCAAGGTAATAGAGGTTCTGTACGGAATGGGTGAAGACCGCGTTGTCGGAGTTGGTCTCCATAGTCCCGAAACTCTGGGCCGCAGCCTCTTCCGCCATCTTCTGTGCCTTCTCCGCGTCGGCATAGACTATCCTCATCGCCATACGGAGTTTGAGAGTGTTGGCATATTTGATCCATTTGACGAGGTCGCCGTGGAAGACGATGTCGGCGTTGGCGTTGAGCTTCTCCGTACTTCTTTCAGAAAGGTTCTCGATGGCCTCCGTGAGAAGTTTGAAACCAGTGTCATAGACTTCCTCCTGTGAGTCATACGGGGCGACGAGCGAGCCGTCCGCACCGATGTGCGTGAAAGGCACAGGTCCGTAGATGTCGGCGAGCTGCACGAAGGCGGAAACTCTCGCTATCTCGGCAACAGCAAGCGCGACAGGGTCGGATGTGGAGGTCTTGAGCTGGTTGTAGGCCCCGAAGAAACCCGGAATCACCTTCTCGAAAGGATCCGCGGTCCAGCTGTCGGGCGCGTTGTAGGTGGATATCTTAGTCTCCCAACCGTTCTTCTCCGAGAAGTAGCCCCCGAACCCGCTTCCGCACATAATGTTCATAAACTGGAACTGATGCTCGTTCACAGGAACGACATAGCCCAGCATATTCTTCAGAGCGCCCTGGATGACATAGTCGTCCGCAGCGATCTGCTCTTCGGTGGCCTCGTATGGGTTCGTGTTTATCTCCAGATACTTCCCGGTGCAGGAAGTCCCGGCCACGCAGATGAGGGCGACACCGATTATCTTGTATATTTTCTTCATATCCATTCACTTTAGAATTTAAGACGGAGACTCAGCGCAACCGAACGGGTCGAAGGCATCATAAAGCTGTCGATTCCCTGATAGTAGTTGCCGGCGCTCGCGATGGCCTCAGGATCGAACGGAGCCTTGCAGTAGATCATCCACAGGTTCCTTCCGACGATGGAGACGTTGAGGTCGAAGAGGTTTCCGAGAAGCTTCCTCGGGATGTTGTAGCCGATGTGCGCCTCCTGCAGGCGGACATTCGTCGCGCTGTAGGTGTAGTACTGCGGGATTCCGCCGTCGGCTGCGACCACGGAGTACCAGGAGTACGGATCGACCGTGCATCCCTCGACATTGACGCCTCCGTTGTCACGCGCCTCCGCAGTGGCCTCAGACACGCCGAAGCTGTCGAGCCGCGCCTGGGTGGCGGAGTAGGCTATGCCGCCGATGCGGGCGGAGACCATAAAACCGAGGTTGAAGTTCTGGATCGAGAAGTCGTTGCTCCAGGCGAGGTTCGCCTTAGGGAAGACTGAACCGAGTTTCTTGTAGTCGGTCGTCGCGCTGCTGATCTTGCCGTTCTCGTCGATGTAGATCTTGCCGTTGTCGTCACGGTTGAGGTCGATGGAGGTGTAGAGGTCACCGAGCGTACCTCCCGGAGTGAGGATGAATGAAGTGTTGTTGAGACCTCCCACCTTGAGGCGTTCGAGGGTGATGACCTCTCCGGTCTCAGGATGAATGTAGTTCTCCATCAGTTTCTCCACCCTGTTCTTGTTCGCGCTGAAGGTGAATGTCGAGTTCCATCCGAAGATTCCCCACTGATGGTCATATCCGGCGGTCAGTTCGACACCCCTGTTGCTTACGCTTCCCGTCTGCACATAGAGCTTGGTGTAGCCGGAAGACACTGAGAGCTGGGAGTCGAAGGTCTGGTTGTATGTCTTCGTGTCATAGTAGCTGATGTCGAGGCTGAAGCCCTTGAACGCCTTGAAGGTGAGACCCACTTCCCAGGAGTCGGTCCTCTCCGGCTTGAGGTCGTACATAGGGTAGCTCTTCGAGGTCTCCCACGCCCCTGTGCTGCTGTTCCACGAGTAGGTCGGGTTGGCGATGAAACGGGAGAAAGGAAGGCCGACTGAAGCCCAGGAGCCGCGGACCTTCAGGAAGTCGATGGCCTCGGGCATAGGAAGAATCTGTGAGAGCACGATCGCGCCTCCGACTGAAGGGTAGAAGAAGCTCTTCTTGGAGGAGTGCGGGCCGGCGAGCTGAGAAGGCCAGTCGTTGCGCCCGGTGAAGGTGAGGTAGTAAGCCCCCTTGTAGCCGAGTTCGGCGGAACCGAGAACAGACTGCGTCTGCTCCTGCCATCCGTCGTTGTGGATGTCCGCCTTGCCCTTGTCGAGCTGCTGCACTGCGAAGACGTTAGGAAGGCCGTCCTCGCGGATTCCGCCGCGTGCCTGCATAAGCCTGTAGCGCATATCCGAAATGGACGCACTGAGGTTTGCGCCGAGAGACCAGTCGCCCCAGGTCTTGTTGAAGCTCAGGAGCACGTCGGCGTAAATCTGACGCTGTGACGACTCCTCGTCGTAGAAGTAACCGTTGGAAGAGCCTTCGGTGATGGTGGTGTTGGTGCTGGCGTATGACTTGTCAGTGTAGGTGTTGTCGGTGTTGTCGATCTTGACGCGGCCGGAGAGTTTCAGGCAGTCGAGTATGTCCCAGGTGAGCCCGCCGGAAATCATATAGCGGTCCTTGTCGTTCTCGCGAAGCCTCCTGTACTGGGTCCAGTAAGGGTTGTCCCACGCGATGCCGCCCTTGCCCATCAGATCCCAGTTCTGCACGTAGATCTTGCGGGAAGCGTCATACTGCTCGAACATCTTCGCGTACTCCCAGTCCTCGCCGCGAGGGTAGAGGTAGGCGGCCACGAGAGGGTTTCCGTAGATTCCCTGGTTGACCATATTGAGGTCCTTCTGCTTCACGTACTGTGCACTGAGGTCGAGGTGGAGCTTGTCATTGAGGAACGACGAAGTCGCCCGGACGGACGCGTTGTAGCGGTGGTAGCCGTTGTTCGGGATTATGCCCTTGGAGTCGACCGCGCCTGCGGAGGCATAGACCTGGTTCCTCTTGTTGCCCACTGAGAGCGACACGGTCTCAGTGCCTACGATGCCCGTGCGGAGGAAGTCCGAACCCGGGTTGTAGTTCATCCTGTCCTTCCCGGCGAGAAGGGAGCCCCAGCTGACGGCCTCGCCCTCGACGTTGCCGTAGCGGTTCTGGAAACGCGGAAGCACGAATGCGTTCTGCATCTCGGTGTTGCTGGTGACTGTGAAGGAAAGTTTGCCTTCCTGACCTTTCTTGGTGGTGACGATGATCGCACCGTTGGAGGCGTTGCTTCCGTAGAGCGCCGCGGCGGCCGCGCCGGTCAGAACCGAGATGCTCTCGATGTCCTCGGGGTTGATGTCGGCGATTCCCTCGGAGCGTCCGCGTGAGCCGTAGTCGGTCTCACCGTTGTCGGACATCGAGTACATAGGGATGCCGTCGATGACGTAGAGCGCGTTGGAAGATGAGCTGATGCCTTTCGTGCCTCGCATCACGACCTTGGTCTCGCCGCCGACTCCGGATGAGGAGCTGTTGATCGTGACTCCGGCAATCTTGCCGCTGAGCGCATTGACGAAGTTGACATCCTTGACTGAAGTGATCTGTTCGCTGGAGATCTGCTGGACGTTGTAGTTCAGGGCTTTCTCCGAACGCTTGATGCCAAGGGCGGTGACTACGCCCGCGTCAAGGACTTCGGTGTCCTCCTCAAGCACGATGTCGAAACGCCTCTTTGCAGAAAACTCTTCTGAGACCGTCTTGTAGCCGAGGAAGGAGACCTCGATGACGTCTGATTTGAAATCTTTCGGAAGAGCGACGGTGAACTTTCCGTCAAGGTCGGTGCTCGTTCCGACTTTGCTGTTCCTGAGCAGAACCGACGCGCCCGCGACAGGCTCGCCCTTCTGGTCTTTTACAGTGCCTGACAGGGAGTTAGTACCCCCCCCCCACGGACTTGTGGTCCTTCTTGCTCAGGATCACGTTTCTTCCGGATGTAATCGCATACTCCACGTCCGTGTTCCCGACCATCTGGTCAAGCGCATTGGCGACGGAAATGTTCTTACCTTTCACTGTCACAGGAATTGACACGTCGACATCCTGATTCAGAAACAAATAGGTCGTCTGCGATTCGATCGCCTTCATCACCTGGGACATAGGGACGTTCTCCATATCCAAAGTGACACCCGAAGACTGGGCGCGAAGAGACTCCGTTCCGAGGAGCAACGCAAGCACCGTCGTCAGGGCGAAGAACAATCTGAATCTGCAGAACAGGTTCATTTTGTTTGCCATAATCGGTTTTTTAGTGTTATTAAATATTTTTGTTCGTCAGGCTCGCCCGGACCGTCCGGTCTCACCCGATATCTCTGTCATATTTTCCGCCGGAGGTTCCCGGGACATTCCCAGGGCATTCCGGCGGCTGTTTTTCCGCCAGCCGTTTCGGCCGGGGGTCAGCGTATCACCACAAGCCCCTTCTCCTGATCCCAGACATAGTCGAAGCTGCATCCGGTCTGCAAGGTCCGGAGCGCGTTCTCTATCCCCTCGCACACATACATCTTTCCGGAGATGAAGTTGAGCTGCGGCATATCTTCCCTCCGTATCTCGATTCTGACCCCGAAAGCTCTCTCGAACTTCGCCATAAGGGTCGGAAAGTCCATATTGGCTATATTTATTATCCCTCTGGTCCAGAGGTAGTCGGCGTCGTCGGTTATCGGAGATCGCTGAAGCCTGTCCCCGCGCATCGAAACCTTCTGGTTCGGGGAGAGGTACAGGCAGGTGCAGTCCCTGCGGTCGGTCACTTTCACGGAACCCTCGAAGAGCGAGGTCGAGAACTCCCCGGAAGACGGCTCGGCTATGACCTCGAAGGTCGTCCCCAGCACCGTCACATCGCAGACGAAGGTGTTCACGACGAACGGCCGCTCCTCGTCGCGGGCGACGGAGAACTTGCCCTGCCCGGAAAAGCGCACCGTCCTCCCGCCGTCACCGAAGACGACCGGATATTCAAGCCTCGACCCTCCGTTGAGCGTGACTATGGTGCCGTCGCTCAAGGCGAAGTCCACGACTTTTCCGTTCGGAACTTCGAGGACGTTGTAAATCGAAGCGAGATCCTCTTTCTGCGCCTGTCTCCCCCCGAGGAAGGAGACGAACGCGACGACGGCCGCCGCGGCGACAGACGACAAGGCCACGACTGCGCGTCTGACCCCCGACCGGACGGCGAACCGCCTGTGCCTCCCGACCTGCTCCGGCTTCCCCTCTATGGACTCCATCGGAGCGGACATCAGCCATTTCTCATAAACGGCGGACGCCCGGCGGTAGCGGCTGCGGTTCTCCTCGCACGCCAAGACCCACGCCCCGACAATCCGCCTCTCCCCTTCCGACGCGGCGCCGGAAAAGCAGCGGAAAAGCAGCTCGTCGCTCATTTCGTTTCTGTCCGTATTTCTGTTGTCTTCCATAACTACGATAAAGACGACGAAGTGGAGGTTTTTGACACGATTTTTTCACTTTTTTGACGGGCGGAGGGAGGGCGGCCGAGGCCAGGGGGGGCATAAAGCCGTTTCGGCCTCCGGCTTCCATACGGGCGTCCAGCGCTTCCTCTTTAGCAATTTTGCGTCAGATAATGGCAGAATTGATTATATTTGCCGGGCAAATTGACGGCTATGCCCGGAGAGAAGACCCATAAACTTTCATTTGAAGACATCCTCCTGCTGAACGGGGAGAGACTGCGTTTCGTGAAGATAGCGCAGCGCTATGTCGGCAAGAGCGAGCTGGCGGAGGACATCTTCCAGGACTGCATAGTCAGGATTCTCGCGCACCGCGACGAATTGGAAATCAGCGACATAAGGAAATATTTCCTCATTATGGTGAAAAACCGCTGCCTCGACCACCTCAAGAGCAGGCTCAACCGCGATTCTCTTCCGCCGGAGCTGCGGGAGCTGGCGCGGGAAGACATAAAGCTTCTTTCCGGAGACGACGGGGGCGACTTCCCGCTTCAGGTCGATTTCCCTGTCCTGTTCGACAAGGTGCGCGGGCTTCTCCCGGAGCTGACCTACGAAATCTTCACGGCGAAGAGGCTCTCCGGAATGTCGGCCAAGGAGATTGCGAAGCAGTTCGGGGTCACGGAGCGCCGCGTGAACTTCGAGATCCAGAAGGCGTCGAAAGTCTTCCGCCAGGTCTTCCGGGACTATTTCGTCCTCATCGTCCTTTCCGTGATGCATCTATAGAGCCGTGTGTCGCAAAAATGAAAATTTTGCGATTTTGCGACACAAGTGATTCGCACATCCGTTTTAGCAGGGCAGATTCCCCATAGCCGCCCGTTTGAGTGGAGCGGGGAGTTGGCGGGGGGGCGGGCATATCCCCTTTTGCACGGAATTTGTTGATTCGCGGATGACCTCCGGGAATTTCCCGTTCTCGGCGAAGGGCGCATTCAATGATTTTCAGGACTTTATGGAACCCCGTTCTTATGAACTCTCGGTTCTGCCGCAGTGGATTGACTTCACGGGCAGATGCCGTTTTTCAACGACAGTCAGCAACATCCTCGACGTGGCGGGTATGGACGCCCGCCGCAACGGTTTCGGAATCGACGTACTCGGGCCACGCGGCATCGGCTGGGTGCTTTCCCGCCTGTGCGTGGAGCTCGACAGCCGCCCTATGGTGAACGAGCCGTACACCGTCGTCACCTGGGTCAAGGGCTACACGCCCCTGCTCTCGACACGATGCTTCGAGTTTCGCGATGCCGAGGGCAGATGCTTCGGCAGGGCCGTCTCGATATGGTGCCTGATCAATTTCGCCGACCGCCGGCCGGTCCCGATGGAGACGATTATGGAAACGGCGTCAAAATCCGTCACTCCGAAAGACGAACCCTGCCCCGGGCCGAAGAAAATACGCCCGTTCGACGCTCCGGCGGCCGACACCCACAGAGTCAAATATACGGACATAGACTTCAACCGGCATATGAACACCCTCCGCTATGTGGATCTCGTCGTGGACGAACTCCCCCCGGAAGTCTCATCCTCCGCCGCGCCGATGAGGGTTGACATCCATTTCGTGAAAGAATCCGTCTACGGGGACAAGCTGAACGTCTATTGCGTCAAGGACGGGTCGGATGTCGAGAAAAGCGGGGGCAGCGGAAACGGCGAAAGCGGCGGGGACGAGCCGGACACCGAAACCGGCGGAGGCAGCGGAAAGGGCGGAAACAGCGAGACCTGGCGCACCGCCATCCGCAAGGAGGACGGAACTCTGGTTCTTCTGGCCGACTTCCGGGAGGGCGTGTCCGAGAATCTGGCGCGGTAGGAGACGACATCGCCGAATATCCGGCAACGCCCGTAAGCCTCACCGAATCCGGCTGCGATCAAGAATCCCGACAATTGTCAGTTTGTCTGTGTCGCAAAATCGCAAAATTTTCATTTTTGCGACATAGATTGATAGCTGTCTTGGATTCCGGCGGAAACATCTTGTGCTCCCTTCCGCTTGACTAATCCGTAAACCGAATCATATCCGCAAGTTTAAGGAAATATTCGTTTGACCAGATTTCCAACTGACTCCGCTGTGACGCGGCGATGTAAGGGACGACATCTTTCTTCACGTTCTCGA
>CAVIXF010000064.1:0-10159 GCA_963646585.1 Candidatus Gastranaerophilales bacterium HUM_1
CGCTTCCGGGAACGTGGTCAAGGTTAAAGGACCTCTCGGACAGCTCTGCCAGAAGGTTGACGCAGACATCACTGTCACCGTGGAGGGAAATGAAGTGAAGGTTACCCGTCCGACAGACCAGCCGCGCCACCGCTCGATGCACGGTCTCTACCGTGCGCTCATCCACAATATGGTGGTCGGAGTCTCTGAAGGATACACAATCAAGCAGGAGCTTGTCGGCGTCGGTTATCGTGTCGACGTGGTCGGCCAGACGCTCGTGTTCGCGCTCGGCTACTCGCACGAGATCCATCTGATGCTTCCGGCCGAGATCAAGGCAGAGGCCGAGCCGGTGAAGAAGGGTGCGAACCCTGTGCTCATCCTCAAGAGCTGCGACAAACAGCTCATCGGGCAGGTCGCCGCAAAGATCCGTTCGCTCCGCAAGCCTGAACCTTACAAGGGCAAGGGTATCAAGTTCGTCGGCGAGACGCTTCGCCGCAAGGCCGGCAAATCTGCGGGCGCTAAATAATTAGGAGGACCAAGATATGGCATTGAATAAGATTGAAAGAAGAAAGAGGATACACTACCGTATCCGCAAAGTCGTCAACGGTACTCCGGAGAGGCCGAGGATGGTCGTCTTCAGAAGCAACAAGCAGATTTACGTTCAGATTGTAGACGACCTGAAGGGAGTGACCCTCGCGGCCGCCGCTTCCAACGACAAGGAGCTTCTCGTAGACTGCAAGGGCAAGACCGGCGTCGAGGCTGCGGCAATCGTCGGAAAGAAGATCGCCGAGCGCGCCCTCGCAAAGGGAATCACCACGATTTCCTTCGACAGGGGCGGTTACCTCTACCACGGACGTGTTAAAAGTTTGGCCGATGCTGCCCGCGAAGGTGGCCTTATTTTCTAAAAGATTGAGACTATGGCAAATACAAATGTTAAGAAAGTAAAGACCTCTGACCTTGAGCTCAAGGACAGGCTGGTAGCCATCCGCAGGGTGACGAAGGTCACCAAGGGAGGCCGTCACTTCAGTTTCGCGGCCATCGTCGTCGTGGGTGACGAGAACGGCGTCGTAGGTTATGGTCTTGGAAAAGCCAACGAGGTCACCACTGCGATTTCCAAGGGAGTCGAGGACGCTAAGAAGAACCTCGTGAAGGTTCCTGTCCTCAACCACACGATTCCTCACGAGCAGGAGGCCAAGTTCGGCGGCGCGCGCGTGTTTATGAAGCCTGCCGCTCCGGGTACCGGAGTGAAGGCCGGCGGTGCGATGCGTGTCGTGTTCGAGTCCGTGGGCGTGCACAACGTCCTCGCGAAGTCAAAGGGCTCTTCAAACCCTCACAACCTCGTGAAAGCCACTGTCGCCGCGCTTACCCAGATGCGTGACGCCTACACCGTGGCGGGTCTCCGTGGCATCCCGATGAGCAGAGTGTTTAACGGTTAATGAGGAGAAGGACTATGGCAAAAGTTAAGATAACTCAGATTAAGAGCAAGAACGGAGCTACCA
Organism: Candidatus Gastranaerophilales bacterium HUM_1; assembly: GCA_963646585.1. GTDB lineage: Bacteria > Bacteroidota > Bacteroidia > Bacteroidales > UBA932 > Cryptobacteroides. Next base: position 1,479 of record CAVIXF010000064.1, read on the forward strand.
AGAGGCAGATCGCTAATCTCAAGTCTCTTGGAATCCACAGGCTTCATCAGACCGTGGAGGTAGAGCTTACCCCGGAATCAAAGGGTATGCTTGAGAGAGTCCTTCATCTTGTGACTGTTGAAGAAGTAAAATAAGGAGGGACAGAATATGAAATTGAATGAATTGAAACCTGCACAGGGTTCTAAGGGAAGGGAGAAGAGAATCGGACGCGGCGAAGGCTCGGGTCACGGCGGAACTTCCACCAGAGGCCACAAGGGAGCTCAGGCCCGTTCCGGCTATTCCCGCAAGAACGGTTTTGAAGGCGGTCAGATGCCTATCCAGCGTCGTCTTCCGAAGTTCGGATTCACCAACCCTAACCGTGTCGAGTACAAGGCGATCAATGTCGCTGTCCTTCAGGCTCTCGCCGAGGAGAACAAGATCGGGACGATCACTTTCGACACCCTCCGGGAAGCCGGATATGCCGGAAAGAACGACCTCGTGAAGATTCTCGGCAACGGCGACCTCACCGCCAAGGTCGAGGTGACCGCGCACGCGTTCTCCAAGAGCGCGGTGGCAAAGATTGAAGCCGCCGGCGGAAAAGTTAACACGATCGACAAAGTCGAAACAACTGACAAGCAATAATGAAGAAGTTTATCCAGACAATCAAGAACATCTTCAAGATTGAGGAACTCAGGAAGAGAATCGGCTACACGCTGCTTCTCATCCTCGTCTATCGCCTCGGCAGCTTCATCGTGCTGCCGGGCATAGATGCGTCCCAGCTCGCCAAGATGCAGGACTTCGCGCAGGAAGGTCTCGTAGGCCTCCTCGATATGTTCTCCGGCGGCGCGTTCGGTAACGCCTCGATCTTCGCGCTGGGTGTGATGCCGTACATCTCGGCTTCCATCGTCATCCAGCTTCTTGGTGTTTTCGTCCCTTACTTCCGCAAGATGCAGATGGAGGGCGAAAGCGGACGGAGAAAGATGAACCAGTACACGAGGTATCTCACCATACTGATTCTCTGCATCCAGGGTCCTGCCTATATGGCCGCTCTTCACCAGCAGGTTCCGGCCAGCGCGTTCGTGGCTGTCAATCAGCTCGGCTGGTCAAGCTTCTGGTTCAACCTTGTATCGACCGTGATCCTCATCGGCGGAACGATGTTCGTGATGTGGCTCGGTGAGAGAATCACTGACCGGGGAATCGGCAACGGTATCTCCCTCATCATTATGGTCGGCATCATCGCACGCCTTCCGTTCGCTCTCGGAGCCGAGATTTCGGCGAAGTTCAGCACTTCTCTCGGAGGCGCGCTCCTTCTCATCATCGAGCTCGTGATCCTCTTCTTCGTCTTCGTGGCGGCCATCGCGCTGGTGCAGGCGGTGAGGAAGGTTCCGGTCCAGTATGCCAAGAAGGTTGTCGGAAACAAGCAGTACGGCGGTGTGCGCCAGTACATCCCTATGAAGATCAACGCGGCCGGCGTGATGCCTATCATCTTCGCGCAGGCGCTGATGCTCTTCCCGCTCATCTTCTCGAAGTTTGACGCGACAAGGGGTCTGGCGGCGACGTTCAGCAACTACACCGGATTCTGGTACAACTTCGTGTTCGCGATACTCGTCATCCTCTTCACGTATTTCTACACGGCCGTGACGGTCAATCCGACTATGATGGCCGAGGATATGCGCAAGAGCGGCGGGTTCATCCCGGGCGTGAAGCCGGGCAAGAAGACGGTCGAGTACCTTGACACGATTATGTCGAGGGTCACTCTCCCGGGATCCATCTTCCTCGCGGCGATCGCGATTCTCCCGGCGTTTGCGATAATGTTCGGTATCAACAACAAGTTCGCGAGCTTCTACGGAGGCACTTCCCTCCTGATTCTCGTCGGAGTCGTTCTTGACACCCTCCAGCAGATAGAAAGTTACCTTCTGATGCGTCATTATGACGGATTGATGAAGACTGGCCGCCTGAAAGGACGTTCAGGAATGTAAATGAAGTTCTTTGGAAGAATGGTTGCACCGAAGACAGAGGAAGAAATTGAGCTGATGCGCGAGAACGCGATAATCGTCTCGAAGGCATTGGCGGAAGTCGGCAGAATGGTCACGCCTGGTGTGACAACTCTCGAGTTGAATAGGGTGGCCGAGACTTTCATCCGTGACAACGGAGCAATACCGAGCTTCCTCGGTTTCGACGGGTTTCCCGCCGCGCTGTGTATGTCGGTGAACGATGTCGTCGTGCACGGATTTCCGTCCGACTACGTCCTCAGGGACGGGGACATCGTTTCAGTGGACTGCGGAACTTACTACAGGGGCTACAACGGCGACTCCGCCTACACCTTCCCGGTCGGGGAGGTGGACGAGGAGACCGCCCTGCTCCTGAAAGTGACGAAGGAGTCCCTCTACAAGGGCATTGCGGCGGCGGTTGACGGGGGGCGCGTCGGCGACATCGGACACGCGGTGCAGTCGTATGCGGAGTCATTCGGCTTCGGAGTGGTGCGTGAGCTGGAAGGCCACGGGATAGGCACGAAAATGCACGAGTCCCCGGGCGTTCCGAACTACGGAAGACAGGGTCACGGCACCAGGCTCAGGAACGGGATGACGATTTGTATAGAGCCGATGATCACGGCGGGTTCAAGAAGTGTGTACTTGGATAAGAACGGTTGGGCCGTGCACACGGCGGACCACAGGAACTCGGCTCATTACGAACTTACGGTTGTTGTCCGGAAAGGTCGTGCGGAGCAGCTGTCAACCTTCGACTTCATTGAAAACAACGTTAAATTTTAAAGTGATATTTTATGCCGAAACAGTCAGCAATCGAACAGGAAGGCGTAGTTGTCGAGACTCTGCCGAACGCGATGTTCAAGGTCGAGCTTGAGAACGGTCACGTCATCATAGCCCACATCTCCGGAAAGATGAGGATGAACTACATCAAGATTCTCCCGGGCGACAGGGTGAAGATCGAGATGTCACCTTACGATTTATCAAAGGGAAGGATTTCTTTCAGATACAAATAAAAAACTCAATTATGAAAGTCAAAGCATCCATAAAGAAGCGCAGCGAAGACTGCAAGATTGTGAAGCGCAAAGGCCGTCTTTACATCATCTGCAAGAAGAACCCTAAGTTCAAGATGCGCCAGGGATAATCGTCAAATTTGTTAACAATTTAAGTATTAGATAATTATGGCAAGAATAGCCGGTGTTGACTTACCTAACAACAAAAGAGGGGAGATAGGGCTTACCTATATCTTCGGAATCGGCCGCAGTTCTGCAAAGAAGATTCTTTCCGAACTCGGCATCGACTGCGGCATCAAGTGCGGTGACTGGAACGACGAGCAGATCGCCGGCATCCGCAGCGTCATCGCTAACGAGTACAAGATCGAGGGCGAGCTCCGTTCTTCAATCCAGATGAACATCAAGCGTCTGATGGACATCGGATGCTATCGCGGAATCCGCCACCGTCTCGGACTTCCTGTCCGCGGCCAGAGCACCAAGAACAACGCCCGTACGAGAAAGGGCAAGAAGAAAACCGTTGCGAACAAGAAGAAGGCAACCAAATAGTCGATGAATTATGGCAAAGAAAACAACAGCAGCAAAAAAGAGAGTTGTAAAGGTTGACGCTTGTGGCGAGGCTCATATTTCATCAACCTTCAACAATGTGATTATTTCCCTGACCAACAGCATCGGACAGGTGATCAGCTGGTCATCCGCAGGAAAGAGCGGCTTCAGGGGCTCGAAGAAGAACACTCCGTACGCAGCGCAGGTTGCCGCAGAGGATTGCGCCAAGACCGCATACGACCTCGGTCTCCGCAAGGTGAAGGCCTACGTGAAAGGCCCGGGCGCGGGACGTGAGTCCGCAATCAGGACCATCCACGGCGCGGGCATAGAGGTTACCGAAATCATTGACGTCACTCCTATGCCGCACAACGGCTGCCGTCCTAAGGGACGCCGCAAGGTTTAATGTCGTCGGAATAAGTGTAACAATCTAAAGTAAAGAACAATTCACTATGGCAAGATATATCGGACCAAGTACCAGAATCGCGCGTAAATTCGGCGAGCCTATCTACGGGACGGACAAGGATTTCGAGAAGAGAAACTATCCTCCGGGACAGCACGGACTCGCTCACAAGCGCAAGAAAATGTCGGAGTACGGCACGCAGCTCAAGGAAAAGCAGAAGGTGAAGTACACCTACGGCGTTCTTGAGAGGCAGTTCCGCCACGTCTTCGAGAAGGCGTCCCGTATGAAGGGACAGAAGGGCGAGAACCTCCTCTTCCTCCTCGAGTCACGTCTCGACAACATCGTCTACCGTCTCGGAATCGCCCCTACGAGGGCTGCGGCGAGACAGCTCGTCTCACACTGCCACATCACTCTCAACGGAAGCGTATGCAACGTCCCTTCGGCGATCGTGAAGCCGGGTGACACAGTCGCCGTACGCGAGAGGTCTAAGAGCCTTGAGGTGATCACGAACAGCGCGGCGGCCGCCCACAAGTACTCTTGGCTGGAGTTTGACGCCAAGGCTCTCACCGGAAAATATCTCAACGTCCCTGTACGCGAGGAGATTCCGGAGAACATCAACGAGCAGCTCATCGTCGAACTCTACTCCAAGTAACAATTAAACACCCCAAAGCATTATGGCAATCTTAGCATTTCAGAAACCGGACAAGGTGATTATGCTTGAAGGCACCGACACCGTCGGCCGTTTCGAGTTCAGGCCTCTTGAGCCTGGCTACGGCCAGACGATCGGCAACGCCCTCCGCCGTATCCTCCTGTCCTCATTGGAAGGTTTCGCTATCAACTCAATCAAGATTTCCGGCGTGGACCAGGAATTCGCGACCATCCCGGGCGTGGTCGAGGGTATGCAGGACATCATCCTGAACCTCAAGCAGGTGCGCTTCAAGAGAATGGTCGACACGGTTGATTCTGAGGTGGCGAACATCGTCGTCAGCGGGAAGCAGGAGCTCACCGCCGGCGAAATCTCGAAGGGATTGTCTTCTTTCACGGTGTTGAACCCCGATCTCCACATCTGCTCTCTCGAACCGTCCGTGAAACTTGAGATAGCCCTCACGGTTTCAAAGGGACGCGGTTTCGTTCCGGCTGACGAGAACAGGGATGAGAACACGCCTATCGGAACCATTCCGGTGGACGCGATCTACACCCCGATCCGCAACGTGAACTGGACCGTGGAGAACTGGCGTGTGGAACAGAAGACTGACTACGAGAAGCTGAATCTGGAAATCGTGACCGACGGTTCGATTTCTCCGAACACGGCTCTTCAGGAGGCTGCTGACATCCTCATCTATCACTTCAAGCTCTTCACCGACGACAAGAAGCTCGCCCTTGAAAGCACCATCGAATCGGACACCAAGGAACTTGACGAGGAGTCGCTCCATATGAGGCATCTCCTCCTCACGAAACTCTCCGATATGGGTCTTTCAGTCCGCGCCTACAACTGTCTGAAGGCGGCCGACATCGACACTTTCGCCGATCTCGTCTCCTATTCGAGGGCGGAGCTTATGAAGTTCCGCAACTTCGGAAGGAAGTCGCTCAACGAAATCGACCTGCTGGTTGACAAGATGAAGCTTTCATTCGGAATGGACGTCACAAAGTATAATATTGAACAAAAGAAAAAGAACATATAAAGTATGAGACACAATAAGGCAATAAACCACCTTGGCCGTAAGAGCGGTCACCGTAAGGCTATGCTCGCGAATATGGCTTCGTCTCTCATCTACCACAAGCAGATACAGACGACCGTGGCGAAGGCGAAGGCTCTCCAGTCATACATCGAGCCGCTCATCACGAAGTCAAAGGACGATTCGACAGCTTCCCGCCGTGTAGTTTTCAGCTACCTCAAGCAGAAGGAGGCGGTGACGGAACTTTTCCGCACGATCGCCCCGAAGATCGCCGAGCGTCCGGGCGGATACACCCGCGTGGTGAAGACCGGATTCCGTCTCGGTGACGGCGCCGACCTCGCGGTCATAGAACTCGTGGACTTCAACGAGGCTGCTCTCGAAGCGACCGTGAAGAAGGAGACCAAGAAGACGACCCGCCGCAGCCGCGCCAAGAAGGCCGAGACCGTCGAGGCCGCTCCGGCAGCGGAGACCAAGGCGGAGGAGACTCCGGAAGCTCCGGCCGAGGCGTAAGGGAGACCTTTATGATTGAACGAGGGGCTGACTAAAATCCTTTTTAGTCAGCCCCTTTTCTTCTTAACCCCCGCAGACTGTCGTCTGCGACCCCTGTAGGGGTGTCTCGCGCCTCCGGCGCAGTCCCTGCGGGACTTTTAGCATAACGAAGCAATGCGCCTTTTATGACGACCCGAATTGGGGGATTTTGCCGGTTCGCGTGTTCACACTATTATGCCACCTGTGCTTTTGGCGCAATAGATTGAACAATAAAACCGCATACTATGATGAAAAGAAACACTATCGCTCTGGCTGCGGCGCTGCTGCTCGTGACCCTGACCTCCTGCGCGAAAACCACCGCCGGGAACAACTCCGGGACTGGCGGAAACAGCTCTGACGGCGGGAAGAAGACCGAAATGAACTACGACCTGCCCAAGGGACAGGAGACCATACGGATTCTTTTCATAGGAAACAGTTTCACCCTGGACGCGACCGACCATCTCCCGGGCATACTCAACGCGGCCGGAATCACGGAATTCTCGATGGAACGCTCCTACCACGGCGGCTACACGCTCGTAGCATACAATCAGAACTTCGACACTCCGAAAACCTGCCAGCGGTTCACTCTTGAGCCGGGCGCGGCGGAGTGGGCGGGAGGACAGCCGTCCTCCGCCAGCTGCAACAGCTCGCTTGACGATTTCTGGGACGGCGGCAAGCCTTACGACATCGTGGTGATGCAGGAATACACCGAAAGCAAATACGCCTGGGCAGGGTTCGACCCCGAGCATCAGGAGGGAATCGACGCGGTGAAGGGGCTTATGGAGAAGGTCAGGGCGAAACAGCCGGACAAGGAGCCTGTCTTCGTCTATCTGATGTCGCAGGTCTCCGCAAAGGGCAGAAGTGTCCTCCAGGAATATTGGAACAACGACCGCAGCCTGATGTACAACGCGATGGCGCTGCACGCGAAGCAGGTTCTCAGGCAGACGGGCATAAAGTACCTGATCGCCACCGGAACGGCGATCGAGAACCTCCGCACCACCAGCCTCAATGTCGCCAACGGAATGGACCTCTCCCGCGACCTCTACCATCTCGACAAGGGCATATCCTGCTACACCGCAGCCTGCACGGTCTTCGGAGTCATCCTCGGCCCCTGCGTCGGGAAGACGATTTCCGGCAACAGCTACCGTTTCCCGACATCGAGCACCGTTTCCGGCAGCTACACCACCCCGGTGACGGACGCGAACGCCCCGATCGCGCAGGCCGCAGCCAACGCCGCCGTGTCGAGACAGCTTGAAGTAACCGACCTGAGCAGCCTGTAGGCGCCTCGTCAGCCCCCCCCGGCCAGCCCCGGCGCGGCCCGCGCCGCGTCAAGGTCCCCTGCGGCGGCTGGAAGGAAGTTAAGTTCTGAATAACCGTGAAACACATCTCCGACACAGATTTCGTAAACAGCCTGAAGGCGGGCGAGGCGAAGGCGTGGAAAGCGCTTTTCGTCCGCTATTGGGCGGCGTACGTGCGCTTTGTCGAGAAGATTGTCGGCGAACGGGCCGCGGCGAAGGACATAGTCCAGGATATGTTTATGAAACTCTGGGCGAACCGTGCGCGGCTGGACGGCGAGTCCTCCGTCGGGAGGCTGCTTTACGTGATAGCCCGCAACGCCTCGCTGAATTTCCTGCGCGACCGCAAGTCCGCGCTGCCGGTGGGGAGTCTGGAGGACAGGGAGGACGGGAGCGTCTCCGCCGACGAGAGGATGGCCGCCTCCGAGATGAGCAGGATGCTCGCCGAAGCCGTGGAGTCGCTCTCGGGACAGCGCAAGGCGGTGATTAAAAGGAAGCTGGGGGGGGTACGAATAAGGACATATCAAAGGAGCTCGGACTGTCCGAGAAGACTGTCGAGCGGCATATCACTCTCGCCCGCAGCGACCTGAAAGACAAAATGAAATTTTCATAGCGGCTGGGGCTGACGGAAAGAATCTCCGTCAGCCCCATTCATATACTTTTCCGTCAGCTCCATTCACATAAAAACCACCGGAATGCCGGGACTTTTAGGGCGGCTTTAGTTGGGGGAAATTATTGATGTCCGTGTTCACTCTGTATATGCTCACGGACTCAGACGAAAAAATAACAGCCTTCCAGAACTGGCTTCTGGAGAACGAGGGCTCGCCGCAGCTCGATGTCGTTCTCGCCGAACTGCTCCGACAGTCGGAGCGGGACGGCGTTCCGCGCAGGGACGCGGAGGAGGGCGCGGCTATGTTCGGCCGGTTCTCCGGGTCGGCGGGCCTGCGTCCCGGCGGCCGTCTCCGCCGTCTCGCCCGCATCGCGGTGAACGTTGCGGCGGCGATGCTTCCGCTGGCCTTGGCAGCCTGCATCTGGCTCGCCCTCGCCCCGAAAGACGGGGCGGCCGCCCCCGAATGGAATGAAATCGCGACCGCCTGCGCCGAAAGCGCGTCCGTCACTCTCTCCGACGGAACTTCCGTGAGACTCGGCCCGTGCAGCCGAATCACCTATCCCGACAGATTCAGCTCTCCGACAAGAAAGGTCTTCGTCAGCGGAGACGTCCTGTTCGACGTGGCGAAAGACCCGGAAAGGTCGTTCGTCGC
>CAVIXF010000065.1:0-10056 GCA_963646585.1 Candidatus Gastranaerophilales bacterium HUM_1
GCTGCCACCCTATTCCGGGAGACCCGGTGGTCGGATTCCTGGACGAGAACGGCGTGGTCACGGTGCACAAGAAGTCCTGTCCGGTGGCGAACAGCCTCGCCGCGACAAGGGGCGACTCCATCGTCTCTCCGAAATGGGAGCTGGACGAGGGGAGCAGCTTCCCGGTGCGCGTGTCGCTCAACGGGATAGACCGCGTGGGGATGCTGAACGACATCACGAAATACATCTCCTGCGTGCTGAAAATCAACCTGAAGCGGCTCGTGTTCGAGTCGAAGGACACCATATTCTCGGGCGAGATGGATCTGATGGTCCACGACAGCGAGGATCTGAACCGGCTGCTCAAGAAGCTCTCACGGATCGACGGAATCCAGAAGGTCGTGCGCAAGGATCTCTGATAAAACACACAGCAAAATGGGCGTATTTCTAAACAAGCTGAAGGACAGATATCTCCCGGCGATACCGGTCGGCATAGTGCTCGGAGTCACGATTTTCTCGCACTCCTGCGCCAACACGACCACTCCTCCGAGCGGCGGGCCGAAGGACACCATACCGCCGATAATCAGGAAGATAACCCCCGCTGACGGAAGTCTGAACGTTCCGGTGCACAAGACGAAGCTCGTCTTCCGGTTCAACGAATACGTGACGGTCAAGGACGCGAAGGCCATATACCTCTCCCCTCCTCTGGAGAAGGCCCCGAAGTACAAGATACACAACAAGGACGTGATCGTCTATTTCGAGAGCGACCTCGACTCCGCGAAGACCTACACCCTCGACATAACCAACGCGATAGCCGACAACAACGAAGGGAATATGTTCCCGGGGCACACCCTCGTCTTCTCGACGGGGGGCGTCATCGACTCTATGCTGATCACCGGCACTGTGCGGGACTGCAACACCCTGAACCCGATAAAGGGCGCGACGGTTATGCTCTACAAGGATCAGGCGGACTCCGCAGTGTTCCTGAAGCGTCCGACCGCCTCCGCGAAGACCGACGACTGGGGCTATTTCGCCCTGCGCAACATCCAGGACACGGTCTACAGGATGTACGCGATCGTCGACGAGGGCGGCAACAACAAATACGACCCCGAGACCGACCGGGTGGCCTTCATCGACTCCCTCGTGCGTCCGGTCCTGCGCGTGGGCGACTCGCTGCCGGAGCTTGCGAAATACGATATGAAGGACACCGTCAGCTGCCTCGCCCGGAGATCCGAGCACACCCTCAACATATTCAAAGAGAAGCCGTCCAAGCAGATGATAGTCAACAAGGAGCGCGTCGGGGAGAGGACGGCCTACATAACCTTTATGGCCCCTTACGCCGAGGTGGACTCGATATGGATCAGGGGCGTCCCCCGGGAGAAGCTCATAACCCAGTTCAACATCCAGAGGGACAGCCTTGAAATCTGGGTGAACGACCCGAAGACCCAGCCGGACACCTTCTACCTGAACGTCAAGTATATGAAGACGGACACCACCGGGTTCCTGACGGATTTCACCGAAGTCGTGAAGCTCACAAAGCCGCGCAAGACGGCTGCGGCGGCGCGGAAGAGCTCGAAGAAGGACTTGAAGAAGGAGGACACGCTCTGCGTCTTCACCGTCGACGCGAAGCCGGAGAACATCGAGCAGTACGGGTTCGTAATGGAGTTCAAGTATCCGGTCGTGAAGGAGGCGTTCGACTCGCTGGTATTCAAGTCGGTGAACCCGAGGCAGCAGGAGAAGGTCGAGAAATACGATGTCGTCAGGGACAGCCTCAATCTGAGGAAATATACCATATTCCCGAAACTGAAATATCTTCAGGGATATGAATACATACTCAAGGTACCGCATCGTAAGTTCTCGGACATCAACGGTTTCTGGAACGACAGCCTTGAGGTGAAAGTCAGCCTTCCGAAGGACGACAAGCTGAGCACGCTGACGATGGATATGAAGAACGTCAACAACAAATACATCGTCGATCTCCTGAACGAGAAGCGCGACAAGGTGCTCCGGTCCTATGTCATCGAAAAGGACGGGGCTCTCGTGTTCCCGTATCTGAAGGCGGGGAAATATTCCGTCCGGATCACCGAGGACGTCAACCGCAACGGAATCGTCGACACCGGCGTGCTCCTCGAACACAGGCAGCCGGAGAAGGTGCTGTTCTACGAGCTTTCGGACGGGACTTACATCCTCGACATTCCGGAGATGGCCGAAATCGAACAGAGCATCGACATCGCCGAGATGTTCAAATAGACGCACCGCTATGGCAAGAAAAAGACTGACAGACCGCCTTCCCGCCGTGACGGGATTCGCCCTCGCCCTGCTCTGCACGATGCTGCTCCCCTCCCTTGCGGCCGGAGCGCAGAACATAGACCTCGACTCCCTCGCGCTGAAGCATTTCAGCGTGGACTCGCTCTCGAACGAGATCATTGACTCCTACGACGTCAGGAAGAAGCGTATCAACGACTACAGTATGATCGGGGTCCAGTACGGGGTGGGGCTGACGAGGACTATGCTGAATCCGGAGATAGCCAAGGAGGATATGATGCTGGTCCCGATAAACGTCGGAGTCACTTTCACGAAATACGGGAAGATGTTCGGATATATGCCCTATTTCGGCTTCCAGACGGGGCTGTTCTACACCCGCGAGGGCTACAACTTCCGCTATGACAGCAAGAAGAACACGGTCCCGGTCTTTCTCGGGGCGAAGTCGGTGCTGATGGACGTGGTCGAGCTGCCGTTCCTCGCACACTGCCACGCGGATTTCTGGAAGATGAAGGTGATACTGAACGCCGGGCTTTTCGTCGGCTACAGGCTCACGATCGAGCGCAGGGCTCCGACCGACACCCCGGAGAATGTCCAGTATGTGAACCTCTCCCCCTCCTACGACAGCCTGAACGAGGAATATGTGAACAAGTTCACGGATTTCGAGACGCGCTTCGACTACGGAGTCAAGGGCGGGCTCGGGTTCGGATTCGTCTTCGACCCTGTGGAAATCCACATCCAGGCGATGTACAAGCACTCTTTCGCGAGCCTGTTCGACGCGGACTACAACAGCAGCTACTACTACCGATACTCCTACCAGCAGAACATTATCATCTCGGTCGGGCTGCATTTCCAGCTCGGGAAGCGCGTCGGGAAGACGGTGCGGGAGATTCGCAGGGAGGCCCGGGACGCGGTTTACGGGGCCGGGGAGACGCCTGCGGGGAAATAGGCGGCCGGGGCGGTTTCTGCCAGTCAGCAGCAAGGCCGTGATGGCTTCAGGCGCAAAAGCGCCGTGCGCAGTTTGCGAATGGAGAGGATGTGTTGATAGGGCAAATGGAGCACCGCTTCCCCTGTATAGGGGACGGGAGGGGTTAATATAAGGGGGTCAATAAAATAAATAAGTCACGTGCATTAGATAAGTCAGGGTATTTGAGAAACTTAGTTATGGAAAACGGAAATATTTTCAGGAGCGACCCGGTGAAGGTCGGAAACATAGTCATAGGCGGCGGCAACCCGATTGTCGTGCAGACGATGTGCAACACCCACACCTCCGATGTGGAGGCGTCCTTCCGCCAGTGCGTCGAGCTCGCCGGAGCCGGGGCGCAGATGATCCGGATCACCGTGCCATCACCCGCGCAGGTGGAGTGCATCGCGGAGATACGCCGCAGGCTCCGGGAGACCGGAATCCTGACCCCGATCGTGGCGGACGTGCACTTCAGTTCGGAGATAGCCGTGGCCGCTGCCGCCGTCGTCGACAAGGTGCGCATCAATCCCGGCAACTTCCACAGGGACCACGAGCAGGCGCGGGCGCAGTTCGCCCGGCTTGTCGCGGTGTGCAGGGAGCACGGGACGGCGATAAGAATCGGCGTGAACCACGGCTCGCTCGGGGAGCGGATCACCTCGCTTTACGGCAACACGGCCTTCGCGATGAAGGAGGCGGCGATGGAATGGCTGCGGATGTGCCGGGAGAACGATTTCAACGCGGTGGTGGTGAGTCTCAAGGCGAGCAACACGATCGTTATGGTCGAGGCCTACCGCCTGCTCGTCGAGGCGATGGCCGCCGAGGGAATGCACTACCCGCTCCATCTCGGCGTCACCGAGGCCGGCAACGGGGACTCCGGGCGCATCAAGTCGCTCGTAGGGGTTTCGGCTCTGCTCTCTCAGGGCATAGGCGACACGGTGCGCGTCTCGCTCACCGAACCGCCTGTGAACGAACTCCCGGCGGCCCGATACCTTTCCGACCGCTACGGGCGCAGGCTGCACTCCTCGCTCCGCCGCCTGTCGCTCTCCGAGGGCGGAAGGAAGGCCGTCGCGGAATATGACGCGCCGTCCCGCGAGAGGCTGCTCTTCGACGCCGCCTGCGACTTCGGCGGAAGGCTGCTCGACAGGGAGCTGGACGACGTCGCGATCGGCGGCCGCTACATTGACGACGGGGGCCGGACCGTCGAAATCTCTGAGCAGTTCGGGGCGTATCTCGCCGACGAGCTTATGCAGGCTGCCAGACGCCGGTTCTACCGCCCGGAATACATCGCCTGCCCGGGATGCGGACGCACGATGTACAATCTACAGGAGGCCTTCGAGAGGGTCAAGCAGCGGACGGCGCATCTGAACGGGCTGGTGATCGCGGTTATGGGCTGCATCGTGAACGGCCCGGGCGAGATGGCCGACGCGGACTGGGGCTATGTCGGGGAGGGCAACGGGAAAGTCTCCATCTACAAGGCCGGGACTCCCGTCCTCAGGCACATTCCGGAGGACGAAGCGGTCGACCGCCTGCTCGAACTCATCGAATCCTGAACTCCTGCCACTCGTCCATAATCCAGCGTCTCTCGATGCGCCAGCCGAGATTCTCAAGAACGGCGGGGCGCACAAGCTCGCGGTCGACGGCCGAAGGCGCGGAGGCGTAGTTCGGACCGTCGAAGACGATTCCGCAGCAGTAACGCCCAGACTCCTCGTCGAGTACGGCGATGTCTATGCGGAAGTCGGACGTCCCTACGTTGGTGTTCACCTTGAGCCCGCGTCCGCGCAGCTCCCCTGCGACTTTCTCCACCCAGGCGTCACGCTCCGCTGATTCGGCGGAATATTCCTCAAGAGTCCCCCGTCCTTCTGACGCGTAACGGAGGAAATCGCGGAGTCCGACGACGCCCTTCGGAGTGTTGTAGTCAACCCTGACGTCGTCCGGAGTGAGGGACGAGAACACCTTCATCTCGCAGCGTGCCCTTGAGACGGCGACGTTGAGCCGCCGCCAGCCTCCGCGTTGGTTGAGCGGGCCGAAATTCATCGGGATGCGCCCTTTCTTGTCCGGGCCGTAGCCGACGGAGAACAGGATTATGTCGCGCTCGTCGCCCTGGACGTTTTCCAGATTCTTCACGAAAATCGGCTCCTCCATACGGGAGGCGATCTCCTCCAGGCCGGGATTGTTGCGCAGCATCGTCTCCAGACGCTTCTCGACCGCGGTCTGCTGAGGCTGGCTGAACGTTATGACTCCTATGCTTCTGTCCGGCTCGTTCTCCAGGCGGCGCCGGATCTCCTCGACCACCGCTTCCGCCTCAGCCTTGTTCTGCCTGGTCCCTCCCCTCTCATACAGGCCGGCGACGCGCTTCAGCGTCACCTTGCTCGTAAGGTCGTCCGTGGACGGGAAGGTGAGCAGGGAATTGTCGTAATACTTCGAGTTGCTGAACGAAATCAGGCTCTCGTGCCTGCTGCGATAGTGCCATCTCAGCGTATTGGCCGGCAGGGAGAGCGAGATGCAGTCTTCAAGCACGCTCTCCATATCCTCTCGGTCGACATTGTCCTCGTCAAAGGACAGGGTCTCGAAGAAAGTCGTCGGCGGCAGCTGCTTCGAGTCTCCGGCGACAATCAGCGAACGCCCCCTGCCTATGGAGCCGACGGCCTCGCAGGTCTGCATCTGCGACGCCTCGTCGAAAATCACTATGTCGAACTGGTCCGGGTCCGCCTGGAGATACTGCGCAACGGAAAGAGGGCTCATCAGCATACAGGGGCACAGCCTCGGCAGCACGTCGGGAATCCTCGAGAAGAGAGTCCGGAGGGACATCCCCCTCGCGCCGCTCCGTATCGCCTTCTTCAGGATCGTGAGCTGCGGGTTGAAGGTCTCCCCCGCGAGAGCCTCGATTCCAGTGTACATCCTGCGGCATATCTCTTTCCGGCAGCTCCCCCTGAACGCGCTCTCCGTCTCCCGATAGTCCCTGACGGTGTTGTTGAACATATCCCCGCAGAACATTCCCAGATGCGGGTCTGAGGAGACCCTCCTCCTGACGTAGCTGTATCTGAGGCTCTTCATCAGGCTGTCGGGAAGCGCGTCGGGACTGATTCCGGAGGCCTCGAAGTCCGAGGCTATGACTCCGAGCCCGCAGGAGCGGAGAGCCGTGCGGCGGCTGTTGTAGATGGCATAGTCCCGGAGGCTGTCCAGCGCCCCGTACCATTGTCCTACCTTGTCCCGGCGCGAGCCGCTGCGCTTGAGCCCCAGGCCGTCCCAGAAGTCGACGCCGAGGATTTTTACGAGCCTGCGGGAACGGAGGCGGAACAGCAGACGGCCGTTAGTCGAGAGCAGAGCCTCCATCTCGGTTTTGAGCCGTTCCATAAGGTCCGGAGTGTATTCGCACAGCGGGAGGTCGAGCAGGTCACGGATGTCGTCCAGCGAAGCCCGGCCGGCAGCCGAGGCGAAATCCCGCACGGCCGCCTGCATCCGCCGTATTGAATCCGGCGACATTGACGACATCACACTGTTGGGCATATTCCGGAACGGCAGATCCGACGGAGAGGCAAGGTACTGCGACAGAGCCTCGTACAGGGTCAGGCCTTCGTCTCCGGCGGCGTGCAGGGCCTCGACGTGACGGTCAAGCTGCTCCCGCAGCTGCGCGACCCCCTCCGCCTCGGCTTCGAACGTCCCGCAGTACGGCGGAGCCTTCAGCTCCAGCGTACTTTCCAGTTTGCTCAGGACCGCCGACTTCCTGGCCTTGTTGGAATGCAGTTCAAGGCACAGCGGGCCGAGCCCGATAGATTCAAGACGCTTCTGGACGACCTCAAGCGCAGCCTTCTTCTCCGAGACGAAGAGCACGCGCTTCCCGTGGTACAGGGCGTTGGCGATGATGTTCGTTATCGTCTGGCTCTTTCCCGTCCCCGGAGGCCCCTGCATAATGAAGCTCCGCCCGTCAAGAGCGTCCCTTATCGCCTTCATCTGCGAAGAGTCCGCGTCTATCGGCAGCAGAATCTCGTCCGGACGGCAGCGGGAGTCGATGTCCCGGCCGATGTCCTGAAGCGGTTTCAGCCGTTTGTCGAGCGCGCCGCTCTTGAGGCTTGATATCATAGGGTTCAGGCCAAAGACCTTGCGTCCGGAATGTATGTCGCTCCAGATTATGAACTTGCTGAATGTGAAATTGCCGAGAAACACCAGAGGCTCGACGTCCCATCCCTTTTTGTCCATCACCGCCTTGCGCACGGTGTTCAGCACGAGCCGGACGTCGGTGTGCCCGTCCCTCTGCGGAAGGGGGTCGAGGCCGGGGACTGCGATTCCGAAGTTCTCCCGGAGCATTTCCAGAAGCGTCAGGTTTATGACCGGCTCCTCCCCCGTCGCCACCAGCGAGCCGCTAAGGCGCATTATTTCGCACGGAATCAGCAGAACGGGTGCGAAGTGCTCCTTCTGATGCTCCGTATCCGTCCATCTCAAGGCTCCCGCAGTCAGATACAGCGTGTTCGCGCCGTTTTCCTCCAGCGACCGCTTCGCCGTCTCCCAGATGGTCGATATGCGCGTCTGGGTGGCCTTCTCGTCGACGAAAGTGCGCAGCCTGCCGTCATAGACCTCCTCGTCGGTGAACATCTGCATCTTGTCCGCAGCCGCTATGGCGGCATAGACGCCGTTCCCCGTCATCTGCCCCGCCCAGAAATCCGGACAGGGGCCGATGCGCATCGAACGTCCGTTTTCAAGCGCGGACACGACCAGCTGGGGGTTGGGGTTCATAAGCTGTAGAATGCTGCGCGGATGGATGTTCAGAAGGTTGTTGCGGAGTGTAAGGTCCAGAAGCTTGCGCTCCCAGATGACCTGTTTGTCGACGACCGGCTTCGCAGTCAGGTCAATCTTGTCGGAAGACGGCAGGGAGTCGGGACGCGCATCGGCGTCGGGAGCTGCGGCGGGTATGATTTCGTAGCCCTCCGCCGTCCACACCCGCTGCGGCAGCGGGTTCACGCCGAGCTTGCGGGCTTCGTGGATGTCAATCACGCACTCGAACGAGTCCGCGTCGGCGAGCGTCTCCTCCGCGACAAGGACGGCGTCGTCAAAGCCCAGGCTGATTCCCGCGTCCATCTTCGTGGTCTCCACCGGAATCATCTGGTTTATGCCTTCCGCGTCGCGCTTGCGGAGCAGCGACAGGTCGTCGCTCACCGCGCTCGGCGAGATGGCCTCCTCGTCAAGCCAGGCTCCGGCGTATGCGTGCGTGCGGTTCATAATCACCAGAGGGCGCAGGCCGACGGCCTCAAGGCAGGACACATAGAGCATAGTGCTGTCCAGACAGGTCGCAAGCTTCGTCCCGACTATCTCCTCGGGCATACGTATCCGCTGGCCGCTCTCGTAGAACGACGCCGGAGGCAGGGCGTACGCGATGTTCAGATCCCTGATCGCCCCGAAGACGGCCGCCATCATCAGCTTGACCCGTCCGGGGCCGCCGCCGGCATAGCCGTCCATCGACGGGTCGCCGGTCCAGTCGAGCATCCGCCGCGACGCCGCCCTGACGATCTTCTTGACTTCCGGGTGGTTCGGCACGCAGAAGCAGGCCAGATGCTCGTCTGCCCGCCGGACGCCCTCCCACTGGTCATAAGGAAGTATGGTGATTTTATGGGTGTAGGACACGGGGGTGAAGCCCTCGTACTCATCGGAGCTGACCCTTATCCGGAGCACGCCGCTCTGGCACTCGGTCAGGTTCGCGAGATATTTCGTCGAGACCTCGGCCCGGATGTCGTCGATGACGACCGTGGCCCCGTCCCGGATATCCCCGATATGCAGCGAAGAGGGCTGGAAGATCTCCGGATCCGACTCGACCGTGAGCCTCATCCCCGTCAGAAGACCTCCGGACGTGTTCTTTATCGCGACGCGGTTCACCGCCTTCATCCCGTTCTGGAACCGCGCATAGCTGAAGATGTCCGCGCAGTGCGCCTTGATTGAAACTGATTCTGCCATCTGAATGTTTTTAACGATTGATTGATCCATATCCACGGTTCATATATACCCGGGCTTATGGATTTATTGCAGAAATCTTTTCGGAATATTCAAGACCTGGCTTCGACATTGCTGCTGATGGCATCATAAAGTTTTGATACAGTGGATTCTATGTCGAACTCCGGGAATATGGGGTTGCGGCTGCGGGAAGTGACTGACGGCGGAACCCTCCCCCGTCTCCGGCCGCTGAAGGTCGGCTCTTCGTACATTGCATAATAGTCCTCGGCGCTGACCCCCATCAGCGAGGGCAATTTATCCAAGGCCCTGCACTTGTGGATGCTCACGAAACTCCGGGTGACGTTCAGCTCCTCCACGGCCCTGTCGATGAACGTTCCCGGATCCTCCAGAAAAAACTGAAGGATGCACTGGTCCAGCGGGGAAAGCTTGAGTATGGCGGCGCGGAGCTTCTGCTTGAGATTGTCCAGCATCGTGTCCGGAATCCGCTCCGACAGAGCCTCCAGCGAGTACTCGGCCTCCTCTCCGGGGCTGACCTCGTTCAACGTCGCGAGGAATCTGGTCTCCCGCTCGAACTCCCTCAGCAGCTCATTGTGCACGACGCGTGAAAGAAAAGTCCCGAGCGAAGCCCCCCGTGCAGGCTCGAAGCGGGTGAAGACTTTCTGAAGGGCCTCCATCGCCGCGTCGACGGTCAGAGCCTCTTCATCAATGCGTTCGTCCCAATGCGAAAGGGAGCGCTTGAGCTTGGAGATATGATATCGGGCATATCCCACAGCCTGTTCATAGTACAGGGAGCAGAAATTCTGCCATTCCTTTCCGTCGTCTTTCATCTGGGGGCCTCAGTTTTAACTTTTGCCATATTCCGCTTTCCATCCGTCGACGGTGCGGGTCTCGGAGGAGAAGTTGATGCCGAGTCT
>CAVIXF010000066.1:0-9899 GCA_963646585.1 Candidatus Gastranaerophilales bacterium HUM_1
TCAACAGACTGCCCGGAATCCCCCTCCGGAACAGCCTCGGAAGACTCCTCATCGGCCTCGTCCGAAGAGATGAACGGTTCATCTTCCTCCTCTGAGGGCCCGTCCTCCTTCACCGTGACATAAAAGCGCGGCTGCGGGAGATATTCCGCCAGGGCGGCGGTCACGCCAACCGGCCCCGCGCCCGGGCCGCCGCCTCCGTGAGGCGTGGAGAAGGACTTGTGCAGGTTCAGGTGCATTATGTCGAAGCCCATATCCCCGGGACGCGCCACTCCGATGAGCGGGTTCAGATTCGCCCCGTCATAGTAGAGCAGGCCGCCGCAGCCGTGCACGAGAGCCGCGATTTCCTTAATCTCCGTCTCAAAAAGCCCGAGAGTGTTCGGGTTGGTCATCATTATTCCGGCAACGCTCCCGTCAAGCAGAGGCCTCAGATCCTCCACGTCGATGCGTCCGTCGGGTCTCGACTTGACCTGGACGACCTCCAGACCGCAGACTGCGGCTGAAGCGGGGTTGGTTCCGTGTGCGGAATCCGGGACTATCACCTTGCGGCGGCCGGAATCCCCCCGGGAGATGTGGTACTGCCTCATCACCATAAGCCCGGTGAGTTCCCCGTGCGCCCCCGCGAAAGGATTGAACGTGAACGCCGCCATACCCGTAATCGCCGAAAGAGACTTGGAGAGCTCCGTATAGACCTTGGCGCATCCGGCGGCGACGGAAGCCGGCATAAGCGGATGAACGTCCGCGAAACCCGGAAGGGCCGCGACCTCCTCGTTGATTTTCGGATTATACTTCATCGTGCAGCTGCCCAACGGATAGAAGCCGCTGTCAACCCCGAAATTCATCTGCGAGAGGTTGGTGTAGTGCCGGACGACCTCAGGTTCGCTGACCTGCGGAAGATCCGGTGGCGAAACCCTCATCTGTCTGCCGGGGACGGC
Source organism: Candidatus Gastranaerophilales bacterium HUM_1 (assembly GCA_963646585.1). GTDB lineage: Bacteria > Bacteroidota > Bacteroidia > Bacteroidales > UBA932 > Cryptobacteroides. The sequence continues at coordinate 933 of CAVIXF010000066.1, forward strand.
TCCGCAGATGCCCATATAGCAGAGTCCCCCCTCATCGTATGGATTTCTCGGGAGGGTATATCCCTTCCTCCTCGGGGAGGAAAGTTCGAATATCAGTTTGTCGTAGTATTTCATAGCCGGGACCCTCCATTATTTTTTCAAAGATTTCACAGCCTCGACGAGAGCGTCGCATTCCTCTTTCGTGCGCTTTTCGGTGACGCAGAACGAGACAAGCCCCTCTTCCGTCGCCACGGCCCCGAAGAATCCGGCTTTGTACAGAGCGGTCTGAATCGCCTCGATGCTGACCAGAGGCTTGAGCACGAACTCCTTGATGAACGGCCGCCGTCTCTCTTCGAAAGGACAGTCAAAAAGACCGGTATCCAACAGCTGATTTCTGAGATAGTGCGACCCGCAGCTGCATATCTGATTCACCTCACGAAGTCCCGCATACCCGAGAAGAGACACATAGACAGTGGCATAGAGAGCCATCAGCGACTGGTTCGAGCAGATGTTCGACGTGGCCTTTTCGCGGCGGATGTGCTGCTCGCGGGCCTGAAGCGTGAGCACGAAGGCACGCTTCCCGTCAGCATCGACGGTCTCCCCCACAAGTCTTCCCGGCAGTTTGCGCATAAACTCCCGGCGGCAGGCGAGAAATCCGACATAAGGGCCGCCGAAAGAAAGCGGGATTCCGAGCGACTGCGCGTCTCCGCAGGCTATGTCAGCATCGTTCTCCCCGGCGCTTCTGATCACGCACATCACGGACGGGTCGCAGTATTCCACAAGCAGCGCCCCCGCCCCGTGCAGGACTTCCGCCCATCCGTACAGATCCTCGATGACGCCGAAGCGGTTGACGGCCGGAACGAGCAGCCCGGCGATGTCGCCAGCCGCAAGCTCCGTCCGGACAGCCTCGAAGTCCGTGACCCCGTCAGAAACCGGAATGCGCTGAATCTGAACGCCGTGGAACTTGGCATAGGTCTCCACGACCGCACGCACGTTGGGGAACAGCGCGTCAGAAACCAGAAAGCGCGTCTTTTTCTTCGTGCAGGCGAACGACATCAGCATAGCCTCTGCGGCCGACGTAGCCCCGTCGTACATCGAAGCGTTCGCCACGTCCATCCCCGTCAGACGGCATACGATCGTCTGCCATTCGAAGATGTAGCGCAGAGTCCCCTGCGAAACCTCCGACTGATAGGGCGTGTAGGCCGTGAGGAACTCCGAGCGGGAAAGGATGTACGGGACTACGGCAGGGCTGTAATGGTCGTACGCCCCGCAGCCGGCGAACACTTTCAGCGGAACGTTCTGCGCGGCGATGTTCTCGAAATAGCGGCGCACATCCAGCTCCGACATAGAGAGCGGGAGGTCATATTTCTTATTGTACAGGAATTCATTCGGGACATCGGAATACAGCTCCCCGACGACCCCGAGTCCCATCTTCTTGAGCATTATGACGATATCATCCTCAGTATTGGGAAAATACGCGAATCCATCCAGATTTATCATACTCGAATCGCTTCCGGTTCAGGATTTCCGGAATATGTGATATGTTAAAACAACCGCCGGAACCGTTTCCGGTTCCGATATGTGCTACTTGCAGATTTTCTGATACTCGGCGGCGTCCAGAAGCTTCGAGACCTCCGACGGGTCGCTCATCTGCACCTTTATGATCCAGTTGGCGTAAGGATCCGCGTTGAGCAGCTCCGGTTCATCCTCAAGAGCCTCGTTCACCTCAATCACCGTCCCTGTGACCGGAGATATGAGGTCGCTCGCGGCTTTCACGCTCTCGACAGCCCCGAATTCCTCTCCGGCCGTCACCTCGTCGCCCGCCGAGGGCATATCGACATAGGACAGGTCGCCCATCGAGTGCTGCGCGAAATCCGAAATTCCGATTACGGCGATGTCGCCTTCAACCTTCACCCATTCGTGTGACTCGGCATATCTGAGTCCTTCAACTACCTTTGACATAATTATATGACTTTATGATTATTCTATATGACTATTTCTTGTAATGGGGAGTGTAGAAACGGCGTTTCACGACCTTGCCCGGGAAAGTCTTCTTCCGGATCTGAATCTGCACCGGGGTGTCGAGCGCGGAATGAGCCTTGTCGACGAAAGCCATACAGACGCTGCGGTCGAGCGAAATCGAATGATAACCGGTCGTCACCTCGCCGATCTGCGCTCCGTTCTCGTCGAGCACCGGATAGCCCGCACGCGGAATGGCCTTGTCGAAAATCTCTATGCCGACAAGCTTCTTCACGATGCCCTCAAGCCTCTGACGCACAACGGCATCCTTCCCGATGAACTCCGCCTTGTCTGTCTTCACGAACACCCCGAGAGAAGCCTCGACCGGGCTTGTCGTATCGTTCAGCTCGTGCCCGTAGAGCGGCAGCCCCGCCTCGAAACGCAGGGTGTCCCGGCATCCGAGTCCGCAGGGTTTCACTCCGGAATCGAGCAGAAGATTCCAGATTCCGACAATGGCGGCGTTTCCGGCATAAATCTCGAAACCGTCCTCCCCGGTGTAGCCGGTCCGGCTGATTATCAGACGCTTGCCTTTCCATTCGAAATCACGGAAAGTGTAGAATTCAAGTTCGGCGATGTCCGGAAGTCCGAGCGCACCGCAGAGAACCTTCTCGGCGGAAGGGCCCTGGACGGCTATTTCGCCCCATTCCTTCGCCTCGTCCGTGACCTTGACGTCGTAGCCTTTCGCCTGTTCCTCAATCCATTGCACGTCCTTGGCTATGTTGGAGGCGTTGATGACAAGAAGATATTCATTCTCCTCGAACGACTTGTAAACCAGAAGGTCATCGACCGTCCCGCCGTCCTCGCGAAGCATCATCCCGTAGAGAATCCTCCCTCCGGGCATTCCGGCGACGTCGTTGGTGAATATGTGGTTCACGAACTCTTCGGCCTGCGCGCCGCTTATGGACACATCGCCCATATGGGACACGTCGAACATTCCGACAGAGTGGCGGACGGCGTTGTGCTCATCCGTGATTCCGCTGTATTGAATCGGCATAATGAACCCTCCGAAAGGACTCATCTGCGCCCCGAGGGCTATGTGGCTGTCATAGAGACAGGTTTTCTTTTCCGATGTCATATTTTCCATTTCTGTCATAATCTAAAGCCGGTCGTCCGAAGCCCCGATGTGACCGTTTATGAAGGACGGTTCGAGGTATCCCTTTTCCATCTCCGAAACCGCCGCGACCCGGGCCTCCGTAAGTTCGAGCACATCCTTGCAAAAGTAGGAAATAATCGCCGATTTCAATGCCGCCAGACTCACATTTTTTTCATCGAGAGCTGATTTCAGATTCAGGACCCTCTGCTCCACGGAACGGACTCCCTTGCTTTCGAGTTTGGCCCGGGAGGGGGTGATGGCGGAGGACATAGTCCGGAAATCGAGGTCATACAGCAGCGTCCCGTGAACAATCCCGACCCCGTTCGGCCTGAGTGAGAATGCGTTGCCCGAGACCTTGCGTCCGTCCACAAGAACGTCGTTGCGTCCGGAGACCTCCGCGTCCAGACCGAGACCGCGCAGGAACGAGGCGAGCTCCCCGAGATATTCCCCGAAAAGCTCCGACACGTCGGAACAACGCCGTATGTATGAAATCATTATGTTCCCCTTGTCCGCGAAGACGCAGCCGCCTCCGCTCTTGCGCCTGTACATCTCGATTCCGTGCTCACGGCAGTAAGGGACGTTCACCTCCGCGTTCATATCCTGATTGCGCCCGAATATGACCGTGGGGTTCACCTGCCAGATGAAGAACGCCCCGTCATTGTTCGACGCCCCTCTGACGGCGGCTTCCGTGGAACTTTTTTCTGTCGTTCCACGCCGGTCGCCGACAATTTCGTCGAGATGCTCCGCGGCATACTCCTCCATCGCGAGATAGAACACGAGACGGCGGTCCGCGCCGTTGCTGTCCGGAAGTGTGAGATGCGTCATTACATCAGCAGACTTAAGCTCCGTCTGTATCCCGGCTTGAATCAACCGATTCCAAGTCGGGGAGATTTCAGAGATCGAACTGCTTCTTCAGCTGCGAAATCTTCGCGTCCGCGTCGGAGCCGTGAGCGCCGAAGTAGAACTTGATCTTCGGCTCGGTGCCGGAGGGGCGTACGGAAACGACATCGCCCTCCTCAGAATAGAACTGGAGCACGTTGGATGACGGAAGACCGGTCTCGGACGTGTTGAGATAGTCGATGACCTTCACGACCGGCGAGGCGGCGAGGGTCTTCGGCGGATTGCTGCGCATCTCCGCCATAATCCCGGCGATCTCCTCCGCACCGGCCTTTCCCTCGCGCACGAGGGAGACGAGAGCCTCGCGGTAGTAGCCGAACTCGCTGTAGATGTCCTGAAGCAGCCCGTAGAGCGTCTTGCCCTGGTCGGCAGCCCACGCGGCGCACTCGGCGACCATCGCGCAGGAGATCGGAGCGTCCTTGTCGCGGACGAACTCCCCGACATTGAAGCCGTAGCTCTCCTCTCCACCGCAGACGAACTCGCCCCTGCCCTCGTTGCGGCGGACGACGTCGGCGATGTATTTGAATCCCGTGAGGACATTGTAGATCTTCACTCCGAACTTGTCGCAGATCGCCCGGATAAGTTCGGTCGTGACGATGGTCTTCACGCAGTAGTTCCTGTCACTGAGCGTCCCGAGCTCGGAACGGCGGCGCAGGATGTAATAGGTGAGGATGGAGCCGGTCTGGTTGCCGTTGAGCAGCACCATCTTCCCCTTGTCGTCACGCACGGCTATGCCCACGCGGTCGGCGTCGGGGTCGGTGGCGAGCACGAGGTCCGCGTTCTCCCTGTCAGCCACGGCGATGGCCATCGTGAGAGCCTCGCCGTTCTCCGGATTCGGAGACTGGATCGTCGGGAAATTGCCGTCGTTGATGTCCTGCGCAGGCACGTGGTAGATGTTCTTGAAGCCCACCCGGTCGAGAAGAGCCGGCACGATGCGCACTCCAGAGCCGTGAAGCGGAGTATAGACAATCTTGAGGTCGCTGTGACGCGCCACGGACTCCGGAGAGAGCATCAGGGTCGTCACCGCGTCCATATAGGCCTTGTCCATCTCGTCGCCCATCAGAGTGATTTCGGCGCACTCGTCGCCCGGTTGGAACTTCACCATCGAAGGGTCGGTGATTTTGTTCACCTCGGCGACTATGTCCTTGTCCACCGGGGATATGATCTGCGCCCCGTCGCTCCAGAACACCTTGTATCCGTTATATTCCTTCGGGTTGTGGGAGGCCGTGATCATCACTCCGGCGGTCGCCTTCTTCGCCCTGACCGCGAAACTCAGAAGCGGAATCGGACGCAGACGGTCGTAGAGCCACACTGCGATTCCGTTGTTCGCGAGCACGTGAGCCGTGATTTTCGCGAACTCCGCGCTGTTGTTCCTGCTGTCGAAAGAGATGCAGACGGAGTGGCTTTCGCCCTGCACATTCTTGAGAATGTAGTTCGCAAGCCCCTGGGTGGCCATCCCGACCGTATATTTGTTCATCCTGTTGGTCCCCACGCCCATCTTTCCCCGGAGTCCGCCTGTTCCGAACTCCAGTCTGCGGTAGAAAGCGTCTTCGAGAGCCGCCTTGTCTCCGGAATCAATCAGCTGATGCACAGCAGCTTTCGTTTCATCGTCATAATCCCCGAGAAGCCAGGATTTCGCATTTTCCAAGTAATCCATAAATCTGAATATTTAAGTTTCGTATGTATCCCCATCTATTTAAAAATCCGGGGACAAAAATACAATAAATATATCTCTGACAAAAGGGAAATTTGCCGTAATTTTGCCGGGGAATCGGGAAAATTCGTGACTATGCCGCCGGAAAGCAATCATATCGAATCATCTTCTGCAAATATGCGCTCCCTCGCGGAGTTCATCGCGGAGCACTGCGGGGACGACCCGGACAGGCTGGCGCTCCAGAAGGGGAAGTGGCCTGGGGTTGATGTGGCGGCCGCCGTGAGCACGCTTGTGAGCAGGAGGAAACTCGCCGGGAAAGCGCCTCTGTGGGCTGCTGCGGAGGGGCTTGTGCTGCCGAGGACGCTGTCGGCGGAGCAGTGCAGCGGGCAGGCGGCGGCGCGGCACAAGGCAGCCGCTGCGGCGCGGATTGCGAGGCGGCGGATTGCAAGATGTGGCGGGATGCGTCGCCGGAGAGAATGGCTGCGGCAGGATGCGCCCGAGAATAGCCGACCTTACCGGAGGACTCGGAGTGGATACCCTTGAGTTTTCGCGGGTTGCGGAGGCCGTGCTCTACAACGAGATGCTTACGGAACTCGCGGCTGCGGCGGAGCACAATTTCAAGGTGCTCGGGGCGGAGAACATTGAGGTCTGCGGCATTGAGGCAAGTCCGGAGACGCTCGGCGGGGACGGAAGCCGGGAGGCCGGCCGCAGCGATGACGGAAGCCGGAAAACAAAACAGGCGTGCATCGACGGGGGTCAGAGGACTGGCGAATCAGAAGGCCGCGCCGGGAGTCTGCGCCGCCGTCTTGAGGAGTTCCGCCCGGATGTGATATTCCTCGATCCCGCACGGCGCGACGGCTGCGGACGGAAAGTGTTCCTTCTGGAGGACTGCTCGCCGGACATCCTGAAAATCAAGGATATGCTTCTCGACATCGCCCCGGTTCTGATGCTCAAGCTCTCCCCTATGGCGGACATCTCTATGCTGCTCGAAAGGCTCGGCGGCGAGTGCCGCGAACTCCAGGTCGTCGAATCCGGCGGGGAGTGCAAGGAGCTGATGGTCATAATGCAGCGCGACGGGGACAGAGACGGTGACAGAGACAGAGACTGCGACCGGGAAACTGACGCGGAGTCCGCAGCGGGAACCATACCTTCAGCAGGAAACGGAGACTGCCTGATACGGGTTTATAATCTCGACACCGTGGATTGCGGACGAGGCGGAAATGGAGACGACGACGGGAATGACGGCAGGGACGACGACAAGGACGATGACAATGACGATGTCGCACCCGTATTCGAGTTCCGCCGCGACGAAGAAAACAGCAGCACAGGACTGCGCCTCGCGGAACCGGAGGAGATTGTCCCCGGGGCGATGCTGTTCGAGCCGGAGAAGGCTCTGATGAAAGCCGGATGTTTCAAACTCATCGGAGAACGGCTCGGAGCGCCCGCTCTCGGGCGTGACACCCACTATTATATATTGCCGTCTTCAGACAGAGATGCACAAGGAGGCGTCAATACGGCGGCCGCCGGCAAGCTATTCCGCATACTCGACGTAACGGAGATGTCCGGCAAGGGCATCCGGGACTTCGCCGCAAGGCATCCCGAGGCGGAAGTGACCGCCCGAAACGTCCGGATGACCAGCGAAGAACTCCGACGGCGGCTCCGCTGCAAATCCTCAGACCGTCACCACATCTTCGCTCTCCACGCCGACCGTCCCGGCAGGAATCTTTTGCTCTTCACCGACCGTATATGGTAATCTCCGGCTACCGGATCAGCTCGCGGAGCTCTTCGAGGGTGATGGCGTGGCTGACTGACGTGCCTTCGAGAATCGCGTCAGCGAGATTCTGCTTGGTCTTGTGGAGACGGAGAATCTTCTCCTCGATGGTGTTCTGCGCAATCAGGTGATATACAGTCACATTCTGCTCCTGGCCGATGCGGTAGGCGCGGTCGGTGGCCTGCTGCTCGATGGCCGGGTTCCACCACGGGTCGAGATGGATCACGTAGTTCGCACCGGTGAGATTCAGCCCGAGGCCGCCCGCCTTGAGGCTGATGAGGAAAACCGGCTTCTCGGCACGCTGGAAGGCGGTCACCATCTCCTGGCGCTTCTTGATCGGGGTCGAGCCCTGGAGGTAGAAATGCGGAATCCCGTCCTTGTCGAGAGCCGCCGAGACTATGTCGAGAAAACCGGTGAACTGGCTGAACACCAGCACGCTGTTTCCTCCGGCGATGATTTCTCCCACAAGCTCCCTCAGCGCCGTCAGCTTGGTCGGCGTTTCAGTCCACCCCTCCCTCACGAGCGGCATCGCGCAGGCGGCCTCGCGGAGCCTCGTGATCGCGGCGAGCGCGTTCATATTCACTTTGACGTCCGTATCCAGCTCGTTTTTCGCCTCAAGACGCATAGTCTCGTAGGCGAGCGACTCCGACGCGCTCATCGGCACGGAGCGGAATATCTCCGTCTTCTCCGGAAGCTCCTCCACCACTTCGGACTTCGTCCTGCGGAGCATAAACGGCTGGATTATCCGTTTGAGCTGCGCCTGGCGGTCTTTGTCCTCCGTCTCCTCAATCGGGGCGATGAACTTCCGGCGGAACGCCTCGTAACTGCCGAGCAGCCCCGGATTCAGGAACTGGAAGAGATTCCACAGCTCGCCGAGATAGTTCTGGACCGGCGTTCCCGTGAGTATCACCCGAGAGCCGGCCTTGAGCGACATCGCCGCGTCGGACATCTTGGTGCCACGGTTCTTGATCGTGTGGGCCTCGTCAAGGCAGACGACATTCCACTCCCGCGAAGTCAGCGCGTCCTTCTCGCGCACGAGCAGCCCGTAGGTCGTCAGCACGACGGAGTATTCACCCGCGCCCGTGAGCGCGTCAAGCCTGTCGTCCTGTTCATTGAGAATGACGACGTTGAGAGACGGGGCGAACCTCGCGAGCTCCCTGTTCCAGTTCATAAGCACGGAGGCTGGGGCGACCACGAGGGACGGGCCCGCCGCAGCCTTGTGCAGCAGGAACGCGATGGTCTGCACGGTCTTTCCCAGACCCATATCATCGGCGAGGCAGGCCCCCGCACCCCAATGGTCAAGACGAGCCATCCAGCGGAATCCTTCCACCTGATAGTCACGAAGTTCCGCCTTGAGCGCGGACGGGACGGAAGGATTGTAGGCGGCAGCCTCGTCGATTTTCACGAGCCTGTCCCTGTAGGCGTCGTCGGTGTTGATGTCCAGATTGGACTTCCTGACGATTTCCGCGAGAGCCCCCGTCTGGAAGAGGGATATGCGCCCCCCGCCCCTTGATGACTGCGTGATGGATTCGAGACGCTTGAGATATTTCGCGA
>CAVIXF010000067.1:0-7746 GCA_963646585.1 Candidatus Gastranaerophilales bacterium HUM_1
GGTGTAGGCCTCGGCGGCTCCTCCGAAATAGTCGGCGGTGTTGAAGTCGCAGAACTCATAGCGGAACGCAAGTTCGATGTCACCCCATTTGCGTCCCGGAGTGATTCTGGTCGGCTTGCCTCCGCCGTAGTCGTAGTTCTGGCGGCCGCCGAAAAGCAGGTAGGAGGCCTGGGCGTACCATCCGCCGACCCACTGCGCGCCCAGCGGGTTCACGCTCTGGTCGAGATAGGCTCCGCGAGCTATGTACGCGCCCTCATAGCGGAGACCCTTCCAGTGTCCGGCGAGTTCGGCCGTCCAGAGAAGCTCGTGGTCGAGTCCGTTGATCTTGTCGGTGTCGAGGTATTTCTTCCTGTTGATTGAAGTGGAGTTGCGCGTGCTGTAGCGGGCCACCTTGTAGCCGTCGGTGGAGCTGATTTTCGGCTCGCGGTAGGAGAACGCGCCGCCGATGTGGAGGCTCGCGTCATCCAGCTTGAAGAGCGGACGGAAAACAGCCTTTGCGGTGTAGGAAAGTCCCATATCGCGTCCGTAGTCTTTGTTGTTGTCTTCCAGTGCGGTCTGCTCCTCCGAACCCTTGAGCTCAGGACCTGACACTCCTGCGGAAACCCAGAACCAGTTGTAGGAATAGGTGGCGTTGATTCCGAGATGGCGTGACGGAGCGAGCGAGGTCACCATAGGACGCTCCATAAACATAAGGTAGCGGGAGGTGGTGTTCCTCTGGATGGAGAAGTTCTCCTTGAAGTTTCCGGCCTTGATCTCCAGACCCGGGACTCCGGTGAAGGCGAGGATTGCGTCCTTGAGCTCCGGAATGCCGCTCGTCCAGTCGGTGTCAAGTTCTCCGTACCAGTTCTTGCCGAGCTGGGCCTTGACGGCGAAACGTGCGCGGCGGATGATAGCCCCGCTTCCGATGTGGTTGGAGTTCTCCTTGCCGTCAAGTTCCTTGGCGCAGAAGTCCGGAGCGCCGAAAAAGACGGCTCCGTCTCCCTGGATGCGGATGTCGAACCACATCTTGTAGTCGAGCTTCTTCGCCTGGAACACCATAATTCCGTCCTGGACGCTTGCCTGCGCCGGCGTGGACTCGACAACCTGGCCGTACTGATTGTACTCGACGTCTTCAGCCGGCTTCGTCTGCGCCGACAGGGTCGCCGCGGTGCAGAGGGTTGCGATTATGAATGAAATTCTTTTCATAAAAATTGTTTTTTTTGAATTGTACGATTATATGGTTAGTATTTGTGTATGTTTCAGATGCCGCTTATGAATCCGGTGAGACTCTCCTGGCGGTCGAGGCCGAACTTCGTCCGAAGGCGGTGACGGCATATCTCCACGCTCTTGGGGGATATGTTCATCAGCGTCGCTATGTATTTCGACGAGAATCCGAGCCGGAGCAGGGTCGTAAGGCGTTTTTCCTGCTTCGTCAGATCCGGGAAACGCTCATTCAGGCGCACCGCGAAATCCTTGTGCAGCTTCTCCGCCTGAGTGTAGAAGCTGTCGATTTCGTCCGAGAAGTTCATCCTGAGATTCAGCTCGGTGGCGATTTCGTGCAGAGCCGCGTTCTTCCCTTCTATGTCCTCAGCCGCCTCGGCCGCCTTCACCATCCCGCTGATCTTGCCGATGAACTCCCGCTGCTCGCTTATGCCTATCGCCGCGTTCATCACCTCGCGCCGCTGAAGTTCGATGCGGTTGCGCAAGTACTCGTTCTCAGTCTGCATCGTCTTGACTTCCATCGCATTGACAGCACGGCGGTTTTCGTTCAGAATGTCCTCGGCCTCCTTCAGCGCGTGCGACGAGCGGCGCGAGGAGAGGAACATCCGGACAATCAATGCTGCGAATACAATAAGGACAAGCGCGGAGGCGAGCGAGGCAAGAATCAGGAAGGTGTCCGAACCCGTGTCAAGCGACGCCCCGGGCAGAGGAGCCGAGCCGAAATATCCGGCGACAAGCCCCGCCGAAGGCACGGCGAAGGCGGCGAATAGGCCGCGCAGCGCCGGCGATGTCTCCATCAGAGCGCGTCTCCGCGCCAACGCGCAGCCCCAGAGGGAGGCGAGGGCGATTACGGAAAACGGGAGAGCCACCGGGGTGCAGTGCATCAGCGCGGTCACCTTCGAGGAAGAGGACAGCAGCGACACGACAGCGACCGACAGCAGCATCGAGAGAGCCGACTCGGAGTTTATGTCGAAGTTTCCGTCGTCCGCGCTCTGGAAAATCCTGCGGTCGAACGGGCGGAAGAGAAAGCCGGCGGAGACTGCGGAAATCAGGAAAACGGCCCCCGGCTGAATGTCCGAGAGGAACTCGTATGCGACGAACGAGCAGAGATTGAACACTGCGGAGAACAGAAGCAGGATTATTGCGGCCTTGGAGACGACGCCCATAACCCACATCTGCCGCAGATAGTGCATACGGGACTTCCTCAGTATCGTTCCCACGGCGAAAGTCAGCCCCGAGGACAGCAGCAGAGCCGTCAGAGCCGCCGCAGCCTGCGCGAGCGGCCACTGCCAGAGAAGGCCTCCCCCGCCTCCGGCCGCAATCCGGCTGCCGGCCAACGCGCCCATAAGGGCGAGAACCGGAGAAGGACGGCGGACGAAGAGCCTCCCGACAAGATATGCCAGGACAGCCGCAAGCGCGATAACGAGAAACATATACATAGACATCGCCGGAATACCAAGTTCAACTCTGCGGCGGACAGTCCCCCGCCGCCCGATTCACTGTCAGCTGTTTCGTTTGATCGCCATCACGGAAAGCTGGTCGGCCACTTCTGCGGCGACGACGGAAAGCTCCTCGATGTGGAGCGCGAAATACCTCAGATGTATCTTCTGGCTCAGCTTGAGGGAGTCCATTTCGTGGTAGATGTGCCGTTTGAGCGACTGCGCCTGCTTGCCGGTCTCGTTGGAGTAGAAATACACGCGGTGAATCCGGTCGAAAATGACCTCCGGCGAGCGGAAATAGGCCTTGGCGGCCGGTATCGCGGTCTCCACGGCGTGGGTCGAAAGCTCTGCAAGCTTCATAAAGTCGGAGTTCAGCTCCTCGGGGATGAAAGGCCGCTCCACGTCGAACTGGTCGAGGTTTGTGCTGATTTTCAGGACTATGTGCTCCACCCGCTCCAGAAGACGCATAATGTCGCCGCGCATACGCACGAACGCGGACTGCCTGTAGAGGTCGGTTTCGACTTCGCGGCGGAGCATCTCCGCATCGGAGCGGAGCTTGAGGGTGGTCTGGAGGTTGTCGTTGAACGCGGGGGTTTCGCCGTAGAGGTAGTTCCTCACCCCGTCCTTGAACACAAGCTGCGCCTGATCCACGGTGTCGAACAGCTTGTCGATGTTGGATATAGTCTTGTCTATAAGCATATATGCAGTCAGCTCCCCGCCCGCCGCCGGAGGAGAGGACACTCATCCCCCGCCCGGACGAGGTGCTGCAAATATAAGCAATGATAAAGTCAGATGAAACACATTGCGGCGACAATGAAGAAGATTGCAGACAAAATGTAAAGTTTTTGCTACAATTCATCACATTGGTTCATAGATATTTCCGAAAACCGCTGTTAAGACCGCAATTTTGAAAGAATCCTTCTTATATAGATTTTGTAAAGTTTTTCACCAGCGGAGAAAGAACATTTTGGGGCCGTTCAAGACCGGTCGGAGACCTTAACAAGTACGGTTCTCCGGTAGTCGAAGGTGAGGACGGCGGCGCGGACGAGAAGGTGCGCGAAATAGGCGGCGAGAAGGAAGTGGACCGCAAGGACTCCGTCGGGGCGGAAGATAGCCGCAAGAGTGAAGTAGGTGGCGAGAAAGGCGGCGGTGGAGAGCAGCATCGTGTTGCGGATCTGGCGGGACGCCGTCGCACCGATGTAGATTCCGTCCCAGGTGAACGCGCCGCAGCCGAAGAGAGGCATCACCAGAAGCCAGAACATATACGGGGCGCAGCTGTCTGTCACCGCCCTGTCGGAAGTCATCACCTCCAGCATCCACCCGCCTCCGAAACGGTAGAACAGCATAAAAAGCAGGCTCACGAGACTGGCCCAGAGAAAGGTGTAGCGGACGGTCAGCCGCAGCCCCCGGCGGCTCCCCGCGCCGATGTATTTTCCGCTCATAGCCTCGCCGGCGTAGGCGAATCCGTCAGTAAAGTAGGAGAAGAGGAGCAGAACCTGAAGCATTATGGAGCTGACAGCCAGCGTCATATCCCCGAAATGGGCGGCGATTACGGAGAAGCTCACATAGATGCCGATGAAGCTCAGCGAGCGGACGACGAGGTCGGCGTTCATCGTGAAGTAGCGTCTGGTCTCGCCGCCCCTGAAGGCGTTCCGGATGTCATCCCATCCGAAATCCGCGAAAATCCGGCGGCGGTACCTGCGCAGGAGAATCGCCGCAGCGGCCGCGAACCCGCAGTACTGCGCGATGACGGTTCCCCAGGCTATGCCGCAGAAGCCCACCCCGTCAAAGGAGACTGGCCCGAGAGTGAATCCGAGGGAGAGGTATATGCTGACGAAGATGTTCACTCCGTTCACCACGAGGTCGGTAATCATCGGACTGACGCCGTCCTGCATACCGATGAACCAGCCCTTGAACGCCATAAGACCCAGAGTCGCAGGGGCGGCCATTATGCGTATGTAGAAGTATTCAGTCGCAAGCCCCCGCACCTCGGGGGTGCAGTCGATGCAGAGGAATGCGAGCTGCACGAACACCCACTGGAGCATCCAGAACGCCACGGCGACGGCGAAGGAGATGCCGAGCCCCCGCGTGAGGATGTTGGCGCATTCGCGGGTGTCACCGCGCCCATAGGCCTGCGCCGTCATTCCGCCCGTGCCGACACGCAGGAATGTGAAGTTCCAGTAGAGCAGGTCGAAGAGCATAGAGCCTATCGAAGCCCCGCCGATGAATGTCGCGGCGGACATCGTCCCGGCCGGCTGATGCCCGGCCACGGCTATGTCGACCATCCCGACAATCGGGACGGTGATGTTCGCGAGTATGCTCGGCAGCGCGAGCGCGAATATCTCCCTGTTTATCCCCTTTGAAGATATTTTTTCCATATAGCCATCTCGCAGTCCTCAACGGGACGACGAACGAAACACTTTTTCACGCACAGGCGCGGCAGCCCCCGGAAGAATGCGGTGTCCGGGGGGCAGCCCGCCCCGTCACTTCCTGTATTTGGTATATTCCTCCAGCATCCCGAGGTAGGAGGCGTAGCGTTCCGGGCTGACAGCGCCGTTCTCGACTGCGGCCTTCACCGCGCAGCCCGGCTCGTGGGTGTGAGTGCAGGGGGTGAAACGGCAGCCCCCGGACGCCCGGAGCATTTCCGGGAAATAGAGGGAGATCTCCTCCGGGACGAGATCCACGAGTCCGAATCCTCGTATGCCAGGGGTGTCGATTATGCAGCCCCTCCCTCCGCAGAGCGGGTACATTTCGTAAAACGTCGTGGTGTGCCGCCCTTGAAGATGCGCCTCGGAGATGAGTCCCGTCTTCGGGTCGAGCGAGGGGTCGAGAGCCTTGATGAGCGAAGATTTGCCCACTCCGGAAACTCCCGAGAAAAGGGATATGCAGGGCGCGGAGTCCTGCGCGTCTGTGTCGCCCGACGAAGACCCGCCCGTTTCATCTGCGGGTTCCATCGGCCGCAGGGAAGAATCCTCCTCCCGGAGCGACGGTTTCTCAAGGCAGAGCGAGCGGAGCTCCTCCACTCCAGCGCCGGTCTTCGCCGAGACCTCGACTATGCGGTAGCCTGCGCCCCCGTATATCCGAAGAAAATTTTCGTAAGCCCCGGCGAAATCGTCCCTGAACTCATCGACTATGTCCATCTTGTTGAGGACGATGACCGGCCTCACCCCATAGACCTCGCAGGTGACGAGCAGACGGTCGATGAAGGGAAGTTTCACCTCCGGGAAAGCGAGGGTCACGACGATGAACGCACGATCGACATTGGCGGCGATGATATGCGCCTGACGGCTGAGGTTCACCGACTTGCGAATGATGTAGTTGCGGCGCGGAAGCACGGTCACGATTGTCGCCGGAGCCGTCTCGGACGCCGGCACTCCCCCGTCGGGCAGCAGGTCTCCGTCAGCGTGGAACTCCACCCTGTCGCCCACCGCCACAGGGTTTGTGGCGCAGCTTCCGCCGAGCCGCACCTTTCCGCGCAGCACAGCCGGGAATGGCTCCCACCGGGGAAGCCGCGTCAGCAGATAGTGACTGCCGGTGTGCTTTATGACCGTCGCCGTTCCTTCCATAATAGAATCAGTTCAAAACAACTTCTTAAAATCCGAACAGCGTTGTCTGATGCGGGGCAATATGTGATTTAAGAAAATCTCTATACCTCTCAACATCGTATTTTTCAAACTCGGCCGGAGGTATTTTGTCCAACACCTTCAGCAAATCAATTCTCATCAGCAGATCCTTGTTTATCACCCTCTTGGCATCAAGGAAAATCAAAGAGTCCAAGAAAGTTCTGACAATTTCAGAATTAAGAATCCGGCGTGTAATCTCCGCATATTCCAGAGAATCAAACCCCAATAAATAGCAGGTATCATCTACCATTACAGGTTTATTCCCTATCTGACCGACAACCGAGAAATTCGGGCATTTATACAAGCCGGAAACAACAACCTTATATGGTTTGAATGAATAATCTCCTATTCCGAAAATGCTGAAACGAGGCTTCCCCTTATAAATCCGACTGCTGCGCCCATCCATATAGTCAGAATTTTTGGACAGATATGCGAAAGTTTTGGGATATTCCCTCTCGATATAGGCCGTGGATGCGGACATATAATGTTGAGTCACCAAGACATATTTACGGACACAAGATATACTGCGGCCTTTAACATCGGAACTCTTTAGCAGAGGATACAGCATATCACTCTCTATATCAACAACTTCGCCCAATCCATTATAATATTTCCCATTATCACAGGTTAACTCCATAACCTTGGAACAATCGTGTTTCAAACCAGACCACCAAATCATCGGAGAAATCCCATCAACATCACTATATTTCTCATATTCAGCGATATTGGAAACGAAACAATCATTCATCCAGCCATATTCAGTGATTTTCCCTCCAGAATAAAAATCATATACGGAACAACGCCTCGAACAATCTGCACCGACAGACAGTGACAATAGCGATGCTGCGACAGAAACTCCAAACTCTTTTGCAGCATCGATACTGTATTGATATATGTCGGCTACCGGCATGGGGGAATCTTTCTGGCCATAAACGATATTCCTGATGACAGAATTCTTTAGCAGCAGGGCAAGCGAAGCCCTCTCGCCAGACATTAAATCCAACATCTGACGACAAATATATTCGGCGATGTCAAAATTACTTTTCCCGGTGATGGCATCAAGACCTTTCAACTTCCGCAAATTATTCTTATTCGGGACATTTCTGCTCCTCAGACCTCCGAGTTGACTGTTCGTCACCCACGGAGGGTTCCCCAACACCAGAACAGTCCTGCCGGCCAGCAAATGCTTTATCTTAGAAAAGTCAAACTCGAATATGTCTTCGTGATACAAATGAATCCCTACACCATCCGCAATTTCATTGTGGGAAAGCCGACTCTGCAGTTCATCGAGGTAGGGCTTATGTATGTCAATGCCGTAAATATCCTCCACAGAGTCAAAAACCCGCAACGCAGCCACGATAAAATTTCCCACACCGCAAGTCGGTTCAATTATGACTTGCGGGTTAATGTTTCTGGATTTAAGCAAACGACATACAGACAATGCAAGGTTTATATTCGTCTGCCAGTCCCCAAATTCCTCACGA
>CAVIXF010000067.1:7756-9890 GCA_963646585.1 Candidatus Gastranaerophilales bacterium HUM_1
GTAGATTATGGTTCAACTCGATATGACCGCTATTCACCAACATATTTCACAATAGACGTGATTCCTTCAACCTCTTCATTCAAGGACACGATTCTACCATACTGCAACCGCCATTGCAAAGCATTGGAAATAGTAAGATAACCGACCTCAGGCGGGTTCTTCAATATTTCTTCGGCCATATTTGCCAGCGTAATGTCATCGGCGGGAATTTTATGGTCGGACAAAAAAGCAAAAATGTCATCCGCATTGCCATTATTCTCTATAATTCCACGCAGTCCTGTCGTTGTTTGATAATCAGCCGTTCGCGCCGCTTCGACAAATGTGCACGACAAATACTCCAATTTACCCGCCTTATGTTTTTCGTCATCATTCTTCCGATAGACAAAAACAATCAGATTATACCCCAGCCCATATATCTTTTGTTTGCTGTCACGATAAGGGCAACTCGACTGCGGCTGGCGAATTGACGTGACCTTAATGTCTGTGTTGACTGACGGTAAATCCAAACCGACTGCGGAATTGCCGATTTGCAGTTCATATCGTTCCGCAAGATATGATTTGAAAAGATGCTCCACAAAAGTCCCTACGGCCTTCCCGTCAGTGACACCGAACAAGCCGGGCTTAAACGCCCCATTTTCTTCCGAGCAGAACGCCTTCGCGCATTCAATCAAAGCCCGTATTGTCAATTTCTTTTTCTTCATTTGCACATTCTTTTGCGGAATAGTCGCAAAAACATACAAAGATACAAAATCTTTAATACCTTTGCCGCCCGAAATTTAAAGGAGATTGCTGCGTTACGCTTTGACGGCAAAATCCGTTGCGCAACGCAAACATCATTAATTGGAACGCAGACACTATCAATTTATGAGCGGAAATAAAATATGGGGTTATGCGGCGGGAATCATCACCGGGGTGACCTACGGGATGAATCCGCTGTTCGCGATGCCCATTCTCAGGGAGGGTGTCCAGGCCGACACGGTGCTGTTCGTCAGATATGCGGTCGCCACTCTCGTGCTTGCCGCGTTCATCGCGAGTTCGCACAAGTCATTCAGAGTCAGCGGGACACAGTTTAGATGGCTGATTCTGCTCGGACTTCTGTTCTCCAACAGCAGCCTCGGGCTTTTCCTCGCCTACAACTACATCCCCTCGGGAATCGCCACCACGATAATATTCCTCTACCCCACTCTCGTCGCGCTGATAATGGTTCTGCTCAAGGTCTATCCGACCTGGCAGACCTGGATTTCCATAGCCGTGACATTCATCGCGATACTCTTCCTCTGCAATTACGACTCCGCCGCCCCGGTGCGCTGGGAGGGCTTCGTGCTGGCCTTCCTTTCGGCACTCGCCTACGCGGTGTTCATCGTTCTGATAAATCAGAAGAGCTGCATACGGGAGATTCCCAACGACGTTCTGACATTCTATTCCCTCGGCACTGGCTGCGTCGTCTTCGGTGTCATAGCGATAGCCAACAGCATCCTGGGCAAAGGCTCGATGCTCGCCGACTTCGCCACGCTCAACAGCCACGCTTCGATGTGGATCAACCTCATTCTCCTCGCGATCATCCCTACGGTCATCTCCACCGCCACCCTCGCCGCTTCGACAAAAATCATCGGGGCGACGAAAGCTTCGGTGATGGGAGTGTTCGAGCCGCTCACCGCCATCCTTGTGGGGACGCTCGTCTTCGGGGAGAAGATGTCCTGGAACATCGTCATCGGGATAGCTCTGGCGATGTTCGCAATCTGTTTTATGATTCTCAGCCCGGGGCGGAGTGCTTCAAAACGGCGCATTGCTTCGTTACGCTCCTCGGCCGAATCCTCACAACCGTGAGGTTGCTCCGGTGTCGGCCTCGTCGCAAGCCTCGCACTGCACCATTTTGAAACACTCCGCCAACACTGGTATTTCCTTGACGGGAGAATATTTCCCGATTGCGGGCTGTTTTCTACAGGATTTATATATCTTTGTATTTGGATGCGACGACTGCGGCAATTTCAAATTCCAGAAAATCAGATGGTCCAAGTTCTGCACTGGAAAAACTTGTCAAGGGCTTCTGCCCGTCGACCGTAAGGCAAGCAAGAATTTCAAGGCGCAAAAGCGCCGTGCGCAGTTTGCGAAGGGGAGGATGTGTTGGTAGGGC
>CAVIXF010000068.1:0-9810 GCA_963646585.1 Candidatus Gastranaerophilales bacterium HUM_1
TTGCTTGCGCAATGACAGAAATACCCGGCCCGGACGGGCCTCTGATGAGGCCTTGCAGGGGGGAAGCGGCGTTCCGTTTGCCCTATCAACACAATCCTCCCCCTTCGCAGACTTCACGCGTCCGCTTTTGCGGACTTTCGCGAGATGCCCCCGATATGCATCCAGACGACGGTCTGCGGGGGGGGCTAAGAGATGAAAATTAGGGTGACTAAACCCATTTCAACCCCTACCTGGCATTGACAGGGTGGGCGTGGGTCGTTGTCGTCGGGTGGGATTTCGGTTTTTCCGGATGGACGGCGCGGGCGGGGACCTTGCGGGCCGCCGCATAGACGAGGAAGCCGGCGCCGAGCAGGATGAACGGGATGCTGAGCCACTGCCCCATATCCAGAAGCATATTCTGTTCGAACTCGACCTGAGGGTTCTTTATGAATTCGATGAGGAAGCGCGAGCCGAAGCAGCCGATGAGGAACCAGCCGATGAAGAATCCCCGGTGCACCTTGTCGAGCCTCTTTTCATAGACGAGGATGAGGATCACTCCGAGAATAAGGTAGCAGAGAGCCTCGTAGAGCTGGGTCGGATGGCAGGCGAGCCCCTCCGGATGCTCCGCGCAGGGGCCGTAGAGATGCACCCACTCGTAGGAGCGCGGAAAGCGGAAGCCCCAGGGCAGGTCGGTCGGGCCGCCGAAGATTTCGGAGTTGAAGAGATTTCCCAGACGGATGAGAGCCCCGGCGAAGCAGACCGTGACCGCGAGCCGGTCCATAATCCAGACGAAGTCAAAATCATATTTCCGGCCGAACTTGCGGGAGAACCATATCATCGCGAGTATCAGCGCGATAGCCCCGCCGTGACTGGCAAGCCCGCCTTTCCAAGGCATAAAAATCTCCGCGAAACCCTCCCAGGAGCCGAAGTAGTAGTCGGGCTGGTAGAAGAGGCAGTGCCCCAGACGCGCCCCGACAATCGTCGCAATCAGCAGAGTGTAAAGCAGATAGTCCAGCAGCGGGCTGACCTGAATCCCCTCGTTCCTGAAGAAATGGCGGAATATGTACCAGCCGATGATGAATCCGGAAACGAACAGTATCGAATAGTATCGGATGGAGAAGGACCCTATGTGAAAAATCTCGGGGTCGACATTCCAGGTGACGGTCAATATGTCAAACATAATCCAAACCTCGTAATATATCCCAAATTTCGCGAACGTCTCAAGACCTCCCGCCCTCGACGGACGCAGGCGGACAAAGTTACGACATTTTGCAAAATATGCGAAATTTCGGGGGAACGGGGTAAAACAGCGAAAAAAATTTCGGGGGAACGGGGTAAAACGACAAAAAAAATTTCGGGGAAACCGGAAAAAACTCCGTCAAGTGTTGATTATCTGAAACTTATGAATTATCTTTGCCGCAAACACAAAAATCTATGGCACACAGGGTATTCAAACGCAAAATATATGACGCTCTCATCAACTGGAAACAGAAAAACGACGGCAGAACCGCGCTGCTGGTCGAGGGGGCCAGGCGGATAGGCAAATCGACGATTGTCGAGGAGTTCGCAAGAAACGAATACAAGTCATACATACTCATCGACTTCAGCCGGGCGAGCGAGGAAGTCAGGTCTCTGTTTGATGACCTTATGAATCTGGATCTCATATTCCTTCGGCTTCAGCAGGCGTATTCGACGCAGTTGTTCAACCGGAATTCAGTAATCGTCTTCGACGAGGTCCAGAAATGTCCGAAGGCGAGACAGGCCATCAAATATCTCGTCAAGGACGGCAGGTACGACTACATTGAAACAGGGTCGCTGATAAGCATACACCGGAACGTCGAAGACATAATAATCCCGAGCGAAGAAGACAGGATACAGATGAACCCGATGGATTACGAGGAGTTCAGATGGGCGCTGGGCGACACGGCGACATTCCCGCTTCTGAAGATATTCTGGGAAAAGAAGCTGCCGCTTGGGGCCGCCCATCGGGAGGCGCAGCGCAACCTGCGTCTCTATATGCTCGTCGGAGGTATGCCGCAGGCCGTCGAGGCCTATCTCGACACGAACAATCTCCAGACTGTCGATGAGGTGAAGCGGAAAATATTGCTGCTGTATCAGGATGACTTCAACAAGATTGACAGGACCGGGAAGATATCAAGACTTTTCCAGTCTGTCCCGTCGGCGCTCTCACGCAACGCCTCCCGCTACGTGCCTTCGTCAATAATAGGAGACGTCGACTCCTACAAGAGGAATGAACTTCTTCTGAATCTTGAAGACAGCAAGACCGTGAACATAGCGTATCGGGCCGAGGACCCGAATGTCGGGCTGCCGCTCAGCGCCGACTATGACAGGCTCAAGATATTCCTCGCCGACACCGGGCTTTTCGTCACCCTCGCCTTCTGGGACAAGGGGTTCACGGAAAACATAATATACAGCAAGCTCCTGAGCGACAAGCTTTCTGTCAATCTGGGATATGTTTATGAGAACCTCGTCGCGCAGATGCTCGTGGCCTCCGGCAACAAACTCTTCTACCACACCTGGAAGAAAGACGACAAGCATTTCTACGAAATCGACTTCCTCCTGTCGAAGGGCGCGAAACTCTGTCCCATAGAAGTCAAATCCTCCGGTTACAGGACGCACTCCTCGCTGGACGCCTTCTGCGACAAATATTCAGACAGAATCGGAAGCCGCTACCTGATATACTCGAAAGACCTGGCAAGAGACGGCGAAACGATTCTCGTCCCGGCATATATGACTCCGCTGCTGTAACATTTTGCAGAATATGCGAAATTTCGGGGGAACGGGGTAAAACAGCAAAAAAAATTTCGGGGAAACCGGGAAAAACTTCGTCAAGTGTTGATTATCCGAAACTTACAAAGGAAGGGCTGACTGAAGCGTCGTTCAGTCAGCCCTTCTTATGTTTTTGCGTAGGATAAGAACCCTACAGATTGGCGTTGTCCTTCTTCCAGTCGGCTACCGGCGGAACGATGCCCAGCTCAACGATTTCGTCGCGCATCTTGCAGAGATGAGCGTATGAGGCGTCGAGAGCCGCAAGCTCCTCGGCAGTGCCCTGAGGCATAGTGAAGTGGCAGCCGGTCGCGTCGATCTTGGTCGGCATCGCCATCATCACGTTCTTGTACTTGCCGCAGTTGACGTAAGTGCCGGCAGGGAGAGTGAACTCCGCGCCGCCCATCGCAGCCTCGATCATCTTGACCGCGTTGTAGGCCGGGCTCTGGAATGAAGAGCGTCCGCGAAGCTTGATGATCGCGGAACCGCCCTGGATTGTCTCCTGCTTGATCTCCGCCATCCTCTCGGCTGAAAGCCCCATCTCTGAAAGCGGCTTGCCGTCAATCTTCACCTGAGATGCGAAGACCGCCATCTGCTCGCCGTGGCCGCCGTAGGTGTGCGCACCCGTGACCGCGCTCTGCGGAACGCCGAACTCCTTCGCGAGGTTGCTCTGGAGACGGGTCGAGTCGAGAGCCGCGAGCGAGGTGAGCTGCTCAGGCTTCAGCCCTGAATGGATGAGGGCCGTGAGAGCCGTGACGTCTGCCGGGTTGAAGATGACGACGACGTGTTTCACGTCCGGGCAGTATTTCTTGATGAAGTCTCCGAACTGCGCGGCAATCTGGCAGTTGCCCTTGAGAAGATCCTCGCGGGTCATACCCTCCTTGCGGGGAGCTCCGCCTGATGAGATGATGTACTTCGCGTCTTTGAACGCAACCTCCGGATCCACCGTCCAGGTGATGTTAGCACCCTCGAATCCGCAGTGGTACATTTCCTCGGCGACGCCGTGAACACCCGGCTCGAAGATGTCATAGAGGCAGATGTTCGGAGTCAGCCCGAGCATAAGAGCCGTCTGCGCCATATTGGAACCGATCATTCCGCCGGCGCCGACAATTGTAAGTTTCTCGTTTGTCAAATACTTCATAATATATATGATTTTATATTGATTTCCAATCTACATATACCTTCAGTTCCAGAACTGCCCATATCGTCGGTTTCAAGACTTCGGGCATCGATTCCGGCCCCTTGAAAATCGGGCGCAAATTTAGCAAATAATTAAAAAATAACTATATTTGCAGCCGTAATTATTAACGATAGCAGACACGTGGAACCTCCCAGTCCCATATCAGGCACTCAGAGCGTAACGGCGGACAGTCTTTCTGACGACCCGCTGTCGAAAATCCGTCACATCGCGATTTCTGGCACGCCATCCGGCAGGACGGCGCGTTTTTCCGTGTCCTCCGCTCACGGTCTCTCGCCGCGGGCCGTCAAATTTCAGCAAACAACAGCTTAAAAGGCTATATGGCACTATATCTCAAAAAAGAACTTAAGAACGGAGCCGAACTTGCGGTTTGGCAGATTACCGAGACCGAAGAGGAACTGAAACAGCTGAGCTCGGTCCCGACCGACGAGATGGAGGAGATCAGCCTCTACGGCAACGAGTCGCAGAGGAAGCAGAGGCTCGCGGTGAGGGCTCTGATCAACGAGCTTTTCGACGAGAAGATGTATCTCGACCACCACGACAACGGCAAACCCTATCTTGAGAACTGCGCCACGAACATAAGCATCACTCACACAGAGAAATACGTGGCCGTCATCATCCACGGCGAGGACGACCTCGGAATCGACATCGAGTCGCTTGACCGCGACTTCTCGGCGGTCGAGAAGAAGGCTCTGTCGGAGGACGAGATCGACGACCTCGACGATGACGACAGGCGGCGCAAAAACGAGCAGCTCGCCATCTACTGGTGCGCCAAGGAGGCCATCTACAAGCGTATGTCACAGAACAGGGTGGATTTCGCCGAGCAGATCGAGGTAGAGAAGTTCAACCCGAAGGGCGAGGGGGAGCTGGAGGCCACTTTCATCCACAAGGACGGGCACGAGGAGGAGTTTGAGCTGGAATATATGACGTTTGATAGACATATTCTGGTCTGGGTGGTGGGCTGACAATTAGCGCCATCCGCCTCCAAGAAGGATGTATTCCAAAGACGCGGTGAAGCGCCTCCCATCCTCGTCCTCCCAGAGATATTGAAGCCCTCTGGTGTGGTGTCCCGAAGCGTCAAACGCAGGTTTGTCGCCGTCAGCGGGGCCGAGCCACTTTCCTCCCCGGAACGCGGCCGCCGCACGGATTTCATCGCCAGTCAGTTCGTATATCGATTTGCTCTCGTCCCAGCCGTGGTCGAGACGGTGCAGCTCGCCTTTCTCGCGGGCCTTCCCGATGTTCTTCTCGTAATGCGGCGGGATTATGTCGTCCCACGACCTTATGGCCTCCCAAGCCTCGCGTGAGCCGTAATACGCCTTCATCTTCTCCGGATTCCCGTCCACCCACGACTGCGTCCCGAGCCCCTTTTCGTATGCATAGGGCTTCATAAACATCTTCACCGCGAACGCCGGCGCGAGAAACGCGAGACTGTAGAACCAGGGGAGCTTCGACTTCAATCGGCGGAAATATTCGTCAACAGGGACATTCTCCCGGAAATGGAGATAGTTTTCGAGGACGTCGGAGTCCTCATACCACATTCCGTGGAAATTCTTCAGCGCGAACCACTGCGGCTCAAAGACCTTCTCCGGCCCGGGCAGCCCGAGCGAGGCGAGCATACGGCTCTCGAACTCGTAGTTGGTCATCCGGTACTGCTCCCCGCTGCCTATGTTGTAGAAATTGTTCCAGAACTCCTCGGGGACCCAGTCCTCGCAGACATTGGCGAGAATCCGTCCGGAGTCCTCGATGGTCGCCCATTCGAGCACGCCCGCCACCGGGACGTGGAACGCGGTAGGGCTGACCGCCTTGAGTATTCCCGGGTAGAGTATCCCGGACTGGCGCAGGGACACCCATTTCGGAACGCCGGAATCGACTATGGCCTTCTCCGCCCGGATTTTCGAGACGGAATAGGCGTCGAAAAGACTTTCGCACACGGGGTCGCCGGAACGCCCCCAGTGGTACGGGAACCGCCTGTCCCCGAGCTGTGCCACCGAACCGATGTAGACGACCTTGACCTTTGACGGGTCGGGCTGCGCGAGAACCGCCTTCGCGACATATTCCGCCGAACTGACATTGACTTTCAGCGTCTTCTCCGGGTGATAGTCCGCAGCCGGCGAGACCATTCCGCCGACGTGCAGGACATAGTCCGCCCCCGTCACGCCACGGAGGATGTCGCCGTAGTCCGTCAAATCACCCCAGACAATCTCCACAGAAGGGTCGTCGAGATAAGGCTCAAGCTTCTTCCTGTTCTTCTTGCTCGGACGCGCCAGCACCCTGACGATGAACCTGTCCGAGCGGGAGTGAAGCTCCCGGAAGCCGGCCCAGCCCATATTCCCGGTCGCCCCCGTCAGAAACACTGTTTTTTTTCTTTCCATATAATATACTAAACCAAGCATCCGAGGAAATGACAACCCACTCAAATTCCCACAGGAAATAACTCCAAACCAAGCACCTGAAGAAATAATGACCAACTCAAATTCCTACAGAAAATAACACCGAACCAAGCACCCGAGGAGATGAGCTCAAATTTCCGCAGGAAATGATGGAAGAAAAGGATGGGATGCAAGGCGGACGGCGCGGATGAATACCGGAGCAACCTGAGGGTTGTGAGGATTTCATCAAGCCGTCCAACGCGGCAGACCGCCTTTTATTCCATCATTTCAGCCAGGTTTCGGGGTTTTGGGGAATGGTATCCCTCCAAATCTGAAAATGCAGCTGCGTCTCCCGGTTGATGGTGTCCACAGTCCCGATCTCCTGCCCCGTCTTCACCTTCTGCCCCGACTTCACGACCACGTTCTTCAGCTTGCAGTAGAAAGTGAAATAGTTCCCGTGCTGCACGAGCACGCACTGGTTGTATCCCGGCATCACGAGCACCTGCTTCACGACCCCGTCAAACACGCATCTCACCTTCGTCCCCGGCTGCAGGGCTATCCCGACCCCGTTGTTCTTCGGGAGCTTGACATTCTTGTAGACAGGATGGAACCGCTCCCCGAAAGCGTCAACCACAGGCCCGTCGGCCGGCCACGGAAGCTTCCCCCTGTTCTTCGAGAACTCGGCGGCCAGCTTCTCGTCGATCACCGTCTTCCCGGACTTTCCGCCGGAGCCGCCCCTGGAAGCCGCGCTCCCCCTCATCGCCTCGCGCACCAGCCGCTCGATCTCCCGGTCGAGCGCCTCGACCTGCTTCTTCTTCGCCGCGAGCTCCTTCTGATACTTCGTCTTCTCCTTCTTGAGCTTCCCGACCAGAGCCTTGGACTCCGCCTGCTCGCCCTGAAGCTTCCCGAGCTCCTTCTGGGTGTTCTGCGTCACGGTCTTCTGCTCGGCGCGAAGCTTCTGCAGCGCATCCCTCTCCTCTTCGAGGCGCTTCCCGGTCTCCTCCATCCGCCGGGCCTCCTCGCTTATCTGCGAGGCGAGGCTCTTGAAATAGCCGTAGCGCCTGTATGCCTGCGAAAGATCCTCGCTGGCGAGAATGTACATATACCAGATCTTCGCGTCACGGTTCTTGTACGCGCCGAGGACAAGTCTCTCATAATGAGCGGAAAGAGTGTCGTAGCTCGTCTTCAGCGCATTGATTTCCTTCTGCTTGAGATAAATCCTGTCCGCGCACTCCCGCTCCTTGCGCCGGCTCTCCTTCAGAAGCGCCTGCCGGTTGCTTATCTTCTTGGATACGAGGTTGTAGGTCGAGAGCGCGCTGCGACTCTTGGAATCATTGGAGGACAGCTGTCTGTTGATGATTTCGATCTCCTTCTCCAGCCTCTCCTTCTTCTGCTCCTGGGCGCTCGTGTCCTGGGCGGACGCGGACGCGACTCCCGCAAGCCCGAGAATCAGCGCGAGAGCCGCACGACGGGCCGTCCGGAAAAAAGGCGGCGCGGCCGGACGCGGGAAAGCGGCGAGCGGAAACCGTATCATCTTGAAACCCGGGGACATCATTTTCCGGCAACCTTCTTCCGTTCGGCGATGCGTGCGTCAAGGTCAGGAATCTCCCCGTCGGCGTTCTTCGCCTGCGCCCTGTACCAGTAGACGAAGGCGAGGTCATATTCCTTCAGGGCGTAGAGCACCTCGGCGTAATGATCCATAATCACCGCGCTGTCCTTCCCTCCGTAGAGCATCGCGTGCTTGAAGAAAGGCTTGGCCTCCAGCGCCTTGCCCTGAAGATAGAGTATCCATCCGAAGGTGTCGAGATAGGTCGCGTTGTCCGGCTCCGCCTCTATCGTCTTCTTGCTCATAGCGTATGCCTTCTTAAGATTCTTACCGGTGAGAGACAGATAATAGGCGTAATTGTTCAGGACATATATGTTGTCGGGGCTGACTTTCAGGACGTTGTCATAAGCCTTGAACGCGTTCTTCACATCCTTCTTCTGAAAATATGCGTCCCCCATCGTGGAATATGCCGAGACCACTGTGGCGCTGTCCTTCGGAGCGATGCGGAGCATCTCCCGGGAAAGGTCTATGACTTTGTCATATTCCTCCATCTTGCTGTAGCCCACGACGGAGAGATTGAGGAACAGGGGCTCCCCCGGAAAAGCCAGGGCCGCTGTCGAAGACTCCTCGGCGAGCTTCTCCCATTTCTCCGAATACATCAGGGCATAGAGATATGTGGCCGTCAGAGCCGGCTTGTCCGGATGCAGCGAGACGTTCAGACGGAAAAGATCCTCCGCGACATCCGGGCGCTGCGTGCGATAGTAGTAGAACGCGACGGTGGATATCACCGCGCTGTCGGAGGGATGACGCCTGAAGCAGATGTTGGCCGCAGTGTCAATCTGCGGCTGGAACGAGGAGAGGAACTTGGGGTCGGACTTCTCCACGACGGCGGTCAGATACTCGGCCTTGCCGGCGGCGGACGCCCCTTCGCTCGACATATACCTGTCAAGGAGAGGGAAATATTCCGAATATTTCCTCGTCATCCTCAACGCCTCGGCCTTTCCGAGCAGGGCCGGAGCGAAATCCCCGTCGAGGGAGAGAGACTCGTCGTAATAGGCCAGAGCCAGAGAATCGTCATACATCGACATCCTGTAGTCGCCGAGAATCGAGAGTATGTACGGAGAGGAATATTTTGAATTGTAGTTCTCAAGCGAGACATACGCCTCCTCAGTCTTCCCGGAGGCGAGGAGAAGCCGGAAACGGTAGACCGCGATGGACTCCGAAGTCCCGAAAATCCGCTCCACGTCGTCGAGGGTCGCAAGCGCCCGGTCCAGCTTTCCGGCCTGCGAGTACACCTCCACGAGGTCGAAATAGAGGTCGCTCTTCTTCGGGAAGTCGGCGAGCAGCTTCTCGTAGGTCCCGATTGCGTTGTCGGTCTGGCCGGTGTAGCGGTACACCTCCGCAAGCCTCTGTCTGTACCAGAAATTGCCCGGGTCGATCTCCACGGCGCGAAGGAGTTCGGCCTCGGCGAGATCCGTCTCCGCCTTCCGGATGTAGACGAGAGAGAGGTAGTAACGGGCGGCGTCATATCCCCCGTCAGCGGCGACGATGCTCTTGAACAGTCTTTCAGCCTCGTCCGTTTCGCCCTTCTCCATCTTCTCCACGGCGGTCAGCAGAAGACCGTCCTTTATGGAGTCCTTCAGCTCCTTCTGGGCATAGGCGGACGGAATCTGACACATCGCAAGGAGCGACGCGACAATATATAATATGGTCTTTTTCATATCCAATCTGGTCTTTCCGAGAAAACGGAAACTACAAATATAGCAAGCAATTCGGGAAAAAAGAGTATTTTTGGGAAAAATATCGGCAGATGCAACATTAAGGACCGGGGCTGCATCTTTTGGAAACTTGAAAAAAATAAATTGCCTCAGATTTGTCAATTATTTTCGAGTATAGATTTCTTTTTGAAGAGGGAGTGTACTGGAGGTACA
>CAVIXF010000069.1:0-9802 GCA_963646585.1 Candidatus Gastranaerophilales bacterium HUM_1
AGGCTCGCTCAACGGCAGGAAGCCGGGGGTACGCCGCCTCGACCGCCTCGGCGACACCCCGGGAAGACTGCGTCCGAAGTCAGGGATTCACGAGCCAGAGGCTCACAAGTCGGTGGTTCACGAGTCTGGGATTCGCGGAAAAGGAGAAAAAGATGATTCGGCCTACAGAACCGTAATCATCTTCCACACAAACGGATGCAATCAGTGCAAGGCCGAACTCGAAGCGGCCGGAGCTCTCGGAATCAACACCTTCGCGATAGACATAGACGAGATTCAGAAGGAATCTCCGGAGACGTTCGACAGGCTGCTCGACTCATTCGACCTCACCACCCTGCCGCTTCTGGTCGAGACCGGCCGGGACGGCGTCATCCTCAGACGCTGTTTCAGCCTCGCCGGCGAGTGAGGAGGCATATCTCCTCCACTTCTCAATCAGCTCCAGCATATCCCCGGGAAGCGGGGAATCGAAACGGACGGTCTCTCCGGTGCGAGGATGGACGAATCCGAGGGTCTTCGCGTGCAGGGCCTGACGGGGAAGAATCTCGAAACAGTTCCTTATGAAGCGGGCGTATTTCGCGTAGATCGTGCCCTTGCGGATTTCCGAACCGCCGTAACGGGCGTCGTTGAAAAGCGGATGGCCTATATGGCTCATATGCACGCGGATCTGATGCGTCCTGCCCGTTTCGAGCACGCACTCCACCACCGTGACGAAGCCGAAACGCTCAAGCACCCTGTAGTGGGTGACGGCGTGCTTCCCCTGGCTCCCGTCCGGAAAGACCTTGAACCTCAGCCTGTCCGAAGGGTCGCGGCCGATGTTGCCGACGACCGTGCCTTCGTCCTCCCTGATGTTGCCCCAGACCACCGCGACATATTTCCGCTCTATCGAATGGACGAAGAACTGCTTCGCGAGGCAGAGCTGCGCCTCGTCGTTCTTCGCGACAACGAGCAGCCCGGAGGTGTCCTTGTCGATGCGGTGCACGAGCACGCCCATACGCTCGTCCTTCGCGTCCGGACCCTGCGAGATTCCGAGATGGAAGGCGAGGGCGTTCACGAGAGTGCCGCTGAAATGTCCGTGACCGGGATGCACGACCATACCGGCCGGCTTGTCGATTACAAGGACGTCATCGTCCTCATAGACTATGTCGAGAGGGATGTCTTCGGGAAGTATCTCCAGACCACGCCTCTGGTAGGGCATCACGAAGCGGATGACGTCGCCGGGACGCACGACGCAGTTAGCCTTCGCGACGCGGTCGTTGACACGGATGTATTCCTGCTTGATAGCCAGCTGGATGCGGTGGCGGGAGGTGTACTCCATATGCGAGGCGAGGTACTTGTCGACGCGCACCGGAGTCTGCCCCTTGTCGATGTCGAAACGGTAATGCTCGAACATCTCCCCGTCGCCGGAGGGGTCGTATGTGTCGACGCCGTCAGCAGTGCCGCAGCCATCTTCGAGAAATTCCTCTTTCAGTTCTTCATCGTAAAAATCCATCGCGGAACGAAATATCGTAAGAATCCGGAAATCACTTCGAACCGGCCGTCTGATGGAGGCTGAGCGGTTTCTTTGCTATGTCGGCGGTGAGCCACACCGACACCGTCCCGCCCATCCTGAGCAGCTGGTCTGACGGTTCCGGGCTCTGCCTCCAGACGAAGGCGCGGGTGCTGTCCTCGTAGGTCTTCACCGTGTTGTCATAGGTTATCCTGCTGATGTTCAAAGAGTTCTCCTGAATGAGCCCGACCGCGCTCATAAGCTTCAGACCGCGCACGTCCGGCACGGAAGTCATACAGTCGTCCGGATTCAGCCCCAGCACGAGGTCGATTACGGACTCGCTCTCCACCAGAGTCCCCGGCTCTATCTCCTGGTCGCGGTAGAGCTGCCTGAGCACGTTGTTGGTAGCCATATCCTTGACATAGATGAGCTTCCCGGGAATGAGCCCGCGTATGACGAGTTCGGAGCGGGCCTGACGCATAGAATAGCCCACAAGGTCGGGCATACTGACCTTCTTCGGAGTCACTGCGTTGATTGTAAGGGATATCCTCCGCCCCCTCTTGACTTTCGCACCAGGAGAGGGGTTCTGTTTATATACATATCCCTGTCTCAGCCTCTTCACATAGACGGAGTCGACGATTTCCGTTCTCATCCCGGACTGGTGAGCCTCGAACTCGGCCTCGCTGACCTTCATATCCGTCAGGTCGGGGACGGTCAGCTCCTTGTTGTGCTCGGTGATCAGATTCAGGGCGAAGTAGGCCACGCCCATAAGAATCGCGAAGACCACAGCCGCCCAGAGCAGGTTCTTCACTATCCAGTTTCCGAAAAATGCCTTTAATTTCATATCCATCCTAAGTTTCGTATCGGGGGATTCCGTTAAAAAAGTTTCGCATTCTGAAAGAGGACACGGAACAGACCCTCGCTGAAAAACGCGAGCCCGAGTATGGCGACGACGGCCCCGGCAATCCGGTTGATCCATATCAATGTCCTGATGTTCACATATTTCCTGAAATGGCTGACCCCCCAGCTGAACATAAACCAGTAGAACACGGTTCCGGCGGACACGGCGAGGATGATCGGGGCGGCGGTCCAGTCCTGATTGGACGTGGTGTCGATTCCGAAGACGGTGAAAAGCGCGAAGAGCACGAGTATGCCGCCCGGGTTGGCGAGCCCCATCAGAAGCGCCTTCAGGAAGTCGTTGACGGTGACACGGCTGTTTCTCACGGTGATTTTCGTGATTTTGGGATTGTCTTTGTTCAGTCTCGCCTCGCGCTCGATCGGGTTGGAGAATGTCATTATGACCCCTATGACCGCGACGACCGCGCCCCCGACGACGAGTATCAGCTCGCTGTGGCGGTCCATAAAGTTCTGCGCGTAAGCGAGCGCGAAGATGGAGATGCAGGCGAATACGGTGTCGACGATGGTGGCCCCGAGTCCGGTTATGAAACCGGCCTTGTGACCCTTCCCGAGGCTCTGCTGGATTACGAATATGGCTATCGGGCCTATCGGGGCCGACGAGCACAGACCGATGCAGAAACCTTTTATTATGTTCAACAACTGGATGTCAAACTGCATAACGCCCTACCTAAATTAAATCTCTCAAGTATTCTGACTTATTTTGTATTTTTAGCTCAGCTCTCTTCTCAACCGTTTAAAGCCCCCGAACTTTTTTATTAACCCCTCCCGTCCCCTTACAGGGGAAGTGGTGCTCCGTTTGCCCTATCAACACATCCCCTCCCCTTAGCAAACTGCGCACGGCGCTTCTGCGCCTTGAAGTTGTGCCCCCGAACCGGATGGATGTGAGCCGCTGTCAGCAAGTTCCGGACAGCCGAAACGGGTGCAAAGATAGGAATTTTATTTATAACTTTGCAGTTTTCCGCGCCCGGCTTCGGCGGGAGGCGCATATTCCTCCGCCCAGCCGCATTCAGCCGCATTGCGGCGGCAGAAACGCCCTTGAACGACCGGACTTAAAGTTTCGCAAGTGCGAAACTTGGCAAGGGCTTCTGCCCGTCGGCCGCAAGGCCGTGAAAATCCCCCTGACAGGGGGTGCAGGGGGTTGAGATAAAAAAAGTGCGTGGGATTCAAAAGGTTGAAGAGAGAGATAAGTCACGAGTGTTAAATAAGTTAGAATACTTGAGAAACTTAGGTTTATTTATGGACAAAGAGACTCTGACGATATGGGGGCTCGTACTGCTTTCCGCAGCGCTGCTGTCCCTTCCTTTTCTTCTGCCGCACTGCGGTTTTCTCGCACTCGTCGGCTTCGTTCCTCTTCTCTGCGCCGAGCGGGTGCTCACGCTGTCGGGGAGGAGGAGGGTCTGGATTCCCATATTCACGACGTTCCTGCTCTGGAACTCGTTCACGACGTTCTGGGTCTGCAACGCCACGGTCGGAGGCGGAATCACAGCCATCGTGCTGAACTCATTGCAGATGCTCGCGGTGTTCCTCATCTTCAGGCTGTCGAGGAGGTGTTTCAAGGGTTCGCTTCCATACATAATGCTGGCGGTCACCTGGATAGCCTGGGAGAAGACCTATTTCGAGATCGACATCTCCTGGCCCTGGCTCACCCTCGGCAACGCGTTCGCGGGCACGCCGTCGCTCGTCCAGTGGTATGACGCGACCGGCACGCTCGGAGGCTCGCTCTGGGTGTGGGCCTGCAACCTCGCCGTATTCGGGGTTATGACCGCGCTCTCGGAGGGGAGACTGGCTCTGTACAGGACGGAGAAGGGACTGTTGAGGATCTTTCCGGCAAAGACGGGAGCCGCCTGCGCCGTAGGGCTTGCGGCCGTATTTCTCGTTCCGGCTGCCTGGTCGCTCTGCAAATGGTTCCAGAAGGACAAGCCGGCCGGGGAGACGATGGAGGTGCTGATAGCCCAGCCGAACATAGACCCTTACAGCAAGTTCGAGGCTCTGAGCCAGAAACAGCAGAACGCGCTTCTCGAGAATCTTATCCGGCCGGCTCTCGACGAATACAAATCGCATCTCAATGTGTGCGGGGAACTTCACGCCAATGGCTGTCAGGGGAATGACAAGGCCGGCAACCTTCAGGACAGGAACGGAGGCAAGGAGTTGGAAGGACGCAAAGGCGGATGCAGGGGTGAAGGCAAGTATGAAGGCAAGGACGTGGAAGAATGTACAGGCGGATGCACTGGCTCGGCCGTGCCGGGGATGCTGGTGCTAGCCCCGGAGACATTCACCTCCGACGTCGTGACCGGCGAACTCGACAAGAGCCCGACGCTGAACGAGTTCCGGGAGCTGCTCTCCGGATGTCCGGGCGTGAACCTGCTTCTCGGAGCGTCCACCTACACGAGAATCCTCTCCAAAAACCGTCCGTCGCTCACCTCGCGCCCGCTCGGAGCCGGACGGTGGTACGAATCCCACAACTCCTCCATCATTCTTGACTGGAGCGGCAGGACTGAAATGCGCCACAAGAACAAGCTCGTCGTGGCCGTGGAGAAGCTCCCCTACCCGGAAGTCTTCGACCCGATTGACAGATGGCTCGGAGGGGTGATGGGACGCTGCATCGGGGACGGGGCGGCCGATGTCCTGCATTACAGGGCAGCCGGCCGCGACGGCGTCGTGACGGACGTTCCTCTCGGCTGCGCCATCTGCTACGAATCGGTCTACGGGGACTACTGCCGGGGATATGTCCTGAACGGTGCGAAGGCTCTCACGATCATCACCAACGACGCGTGGTGGGGAGACACCCCCGGATACAGGCAGCACCTGCGCTACGCCTCGCTCCGAGCCATCGAGACGAGAAGAGCCATAGCCCGCTGCGGGAACACCGGCATTTCCGGACTGATAGACAGCAAGGGCAGAATCGTGGAGAGGAGCCCGTGGTGGAAGCCTGCGACGCTCAAGGTCAGCCTCCCGCTCGACGACTCGCTGACATTCTTCGTCGTCCACGGCGACATCACCGGACGGATATGCCGCCTGCTGTTCTGCCTGCTGCTCGCGAAGATGATCGTGTCCGGTGTCATCTCGAAGGCAGGAAGACGGCCGGGGCCGGATGGACGGTGAGAGCCACCGCTTCGGAACTGACGACGAGCTTCAGAAGCGGCGGCATATAGAATCTGACAGATGGATTATTTCCCGGTTTTGTTCGTTTCCGTCTTTGCGGAGGCCTCTGAAGCCCCCTCTGAAGATTCCTTGGATTCCCGGGATTCAATATTCCCGGAAAACGGGTTCTGAGATTCAATATTCCCGGAAACCGATTCCGGAGACTCCGTCTTTCCGGAGGCGGAGTCGCGGTATTTGAAGCGGCGGATCTTCTGGGTGGCGGTCTTCTCGAACGGCTCTTTCACGACTTCGACGTCGTTCACCTTCGAGGAGCGGTTCACCTTCTTGTTCACGTAGTTGAGAATCGCCTGCTTGCGGGCCTCCAGCTTCTCGAAGAGCTGGTCCTCGTTCTCCTGATTCCAGTCGAGCACGTTGCTGTTCAGCTGGACAAGCGCCACGAGCCGCCCGTCCCTCTCCACGACAAGGGACTCGTCAACCCCTTCGATGTCGTTGATGACCTTCTCTATCTCTTCCGGATATATGTTCTCCCCGGAAGGCCCAAGAATCATATTGTTCAACCTTCCCTTGATGCTGTAGCGCCCCTTTTCGTCCACGGAGGCGAGGTCGTTCGTCCGGAACCATCCGTCTTCGGTGAACGCCGCCTTCGTCCGCGCCGGATCCTTGTAGTAGCCGAGCATCACGTTGTCGCCCTTAACGACGATTTCGCCCTCTCCGGTCTCCGGATTGACGTCAATCAGTTTCACGTCAACCCCGTATGCAGCCCCGCCGGTCGTGCCTATGTGGGTCTGTTTCACCCCGGCGGTGCAGATGAGCGGCGCGCATTCGGTCATCCCGTAGCCTATGGCATATTTGAACCGGGCTTTCTTCAGGAACTTTTCGACGGCAGGGTTGAGTTTCGCCCCGCCGATTCCGAAGAATTTTATGTGTCCGCCGAAAGTCCGTTTCAGGCGCAGCCCCACGAACCAGTAAAGCACGCAGGCCATCTTGCGGTGCATCCATTTCAGGATTCGGCTCTTCTGGATGGTCGGGAGTATGCTCGACTTGTACATCTTCTCGATGATCAGCGGCACGGAGAGCATAATCGTCGGACGCACCTTCTTCAGCGCGTCAAGCAGCACCGAGGCCGTCGGAGGCTTCTGGAGATAATAGACCTTCGCGCCGACGAAAATCGGGTAGAGCATCCCTATGCTCATCTCGTAGGTGTGCGCCATCGGCAGAATCGAC
Source organism: Candidatus Gastranaerophilales bacterium HUM_1 (assembly GCA_963646585.1). Taxonomy (GTDB): domain Bacteria; phylum Bacteroidota; class Bacteroidia; order Bacteroidales; family UBA932; genus Cryptobacteroides. Next base: position 6,728 of record CAVIXF010000069.1, read on the forward strand.
AGCCAGATGTCCTTTTCGCTGGTCTTGTGGGCGTGGTAGGATATGACGATGTTGGTACAGAGATTCCGGTGGCTCAGCATCACGCCTTTGGCGTTGCCGGTCGTCCCCGAGGTGTAGATGATCGTGGCGAGGTCGTCCGGCTGCGGGGCTATGGTCCGTCCGTCGCAGGTGAATGCCTCGTCGTCCCGCCTGATCAGGGAGAAGTCCTCGACATCAATCACAAGTATCATCCTGTCAAGGACTTCATCCGAGAGTTTGGAAAGATGGCGCTTCGACACGAAAACCGCCTTGCAGCCGGAATGTTCCAGTATGTTGGTCACCTCGTTCTCGGAAGAATCCGGAAGAATCGGCACGGCCACCCTTCCGAAAGCCACTGCGGAGAAGAACGCCACCGTCCAGTTAGGGGTGTTCTGAGAGAGAATCGCCACCCTGTCCCCCGCCCCGATTCCATATTGGGCGAGTTTCCTCGAAAGTTCGTCGCATTTGTGCTTGAAACTTCCGTAGGTGTATTTCAAATCGGTCCCGAGCAGTTCGGACATCTGCCGGCGGTCGTAGAAAGTCGTGGAGTATTCGTAGAGTTTCGCGAGAGTGTCGACATATTTCTCCCGGAAACCGGAAAGCTTCCTGTATAATTTCATAACTATCTATAAAACAAAGGGGGTGACTACAAAGGGTTTTAGACATCCCCTTTTCTTACCCCCACCGCAGACTGTCATCTGCGACCCCTGCGGGGGGTGTCTCGCGCCTCCGGCGCAGTCCCTGCGGGACTTTTTAGCCACCATCTCCGCCATCCGTACAAAAATCGGGCTAATAAAAATATCGCTGCCCGGAGCGGCAATCCCGGTATATCCCCCGGTCAGCGGGTGCAATGGCGGCCGCTCCCGTTTCTATATGGTTTTCAGGAGGCGTGCAAATTCGGCCACACCTGCGGTCGCCTTTGCCCGGATGTGCCTGATGCGGCTGTCGGGGACATTCACTTCATTCGGGTCGATGATATAGACCGGAGCGGAGGACGGAGCGTAGCGGTAAAGCCCTGCGGCGGGATACACGCTCAGGGACGTCCCGACGATGAGCAGGACATCCGCCTTCGACACGATTTCAACGGCCTCTTCAATCTTGGGGACAGGCTCGCCGAACCACACGATATGCGGACGGAGCTGATGGCCGTTGGATGCCTTGTCGCCGAGATGCACCTCTCCGTAGCCGATGTCATAGACCGACTCCTCCGAGAATCCGTCCGCCTCGTTGCAGCAGTTGTCGGGACGGACCTTGGTCAGCTCCCCGTGCAGATGAAGCACGCCGGCGCTGCCGGCACGCTCGTGAAGATTGTCAACGTTCTGCGTGATGACATTGACGTTGAAGCTCTCCTGAAAATCGGATATGGCCCTGTGCGCCGCATTGGGTTCGGCGTCCTTCAGTTCAGCACGCCGGATGTTGTAGAACTCCAGCAGCAGCCCCGGGTCGGAACGCCAGCCGTCTATGGACGCGACGACCTGAGGGTCGAACTTGTCCCAAAGCCCGCCATTGTCCCTGAACGTGGCGATTCCGCTCTCGGCGCTCACGCCGGCGCCGGTCAGCACAACGAGATTTTTCCTTTCACCCATATCCGACATCATCAACTCAAGTTTAACTTATCCGACATCATCATCTTTCAGAAGGTGAACTTGACCATAAACTGGACGCGGTGGCTGTGAATCCAGTGGAGGTCGTCCGTGGCGAGTCCCCTGGAATTGTAGAGGGTCACGGTTTTTCCTCCGGATGTTCTGGTTTCCGGCGTTCCGAACTGCGCCCCGGAGAGCTCGTAGTCGAGTCCGAGGGAGAGCTTTCCGAAATTGCATATAATCGCCGGGCAGACGCGGTAGAGACGGTTGAGGTTCTTGAAGCTGTTCTTCGCGAAATAGAAGTCCGAGTCGGAGACCATACCGTCCCCGGTCGCGCTGTAGAGATCCTCCGCCGCGCCGAAGTTCTGATAGTAGCCGAGCATCAGCATCGGGACCCATTTCTTGCCGTAAGAGACCGTGAACCAGGTGGATGAGGAACGTGTCGGGGCGTATTCCCAGTGGCCGTCATCCCCGTTCCCCTCGAATTTCTTCGTGATTCCGTAGCCGCCCTGGATATTGAAATGCTCTCCTGCCTGCGCGTAGATGGTCTTCGCCTTGAACGCGAGCTTGCCCTTGACATACTGCATATAGACGAACGGGGAAGCCGTGGTGATGCGGTCGGAGACCTTGACGGTCACAGGAGTCCAGACCATCCCGTCCTCCGCGTCCTTGTAGAAATCCCGTGTCCCGGTCGTGCGAGGCTTGATGCTGAGCACGTCCACGCCGGCTCGCGCCAGCCAACCCCCGAACTTGAGTGTCGCGCCGAAGTAGCCCTCCGGGGTGCAGGAATATTTGATGTAGTTCGCCGAAGCCCCCTCCGGGCCGGTGGAGGTGTACTGCATTTGCCAGAGAGCGGACGCGGTGAGGGTGAAATGCTCCCCGAGATTCACGTCAGCCGTCATCTGGGGGGTGCGGCTGAACGGGCCGAAAGGCGCACCGGATTCGAGCGTGAACACCGGGCAGAGGTCGGCAGCCATAGGATGCCACGCCTGTCCGATCTTGAGATTGACCGAAGCCTTGCGCGAAGCTGAAAGCGGAATGTCCTTCCATCCGAGTGTGAGATAGGCCTGACGCAGACGCATTGTCGCGGTCCCCGTCACGCCGGAAAGCCCGGCATAGAAGTCCGCCTCGATCTTCGCCCCCACCGAGGTGCGCCCGATCTGATAGCCGGACACGTCCACGCCCACGCGGGAGGTGATGGCGAGGAAGCGGAACGAGTTCTTAAGATTGAGGTCGTCCCCCACATCGTTGAGATTGCGGTCCTTCGGCAGGTAGAAGAACAGGTCGCCGGTGCCGGAGACCGACTCGCGGGAGTCATAGACCATATAGTTCCGGATGAATCCGTAGAATTTGTAATGGTTCCGGATATGTTCCTTCACCGCCCCGTCCTTCGACGCGGATTCAGCCTCGGATTCAACGGATTCAACGGCTTCAACGGGAGTCCGCTCCGAAGCGGTCTCGTCGCCAACCGCAG
>CAVIXF010000070.1:0-9662 GCA_963646585.1 Candidatus Gastranaerophilales bacterium HUM_1
GCGTACAAGTCGAAGACCATAATAAGGTGGAACGCCGTCAATGAGGCCGACTCCTACGAGTACTCCGTCGGGGACTTCAGCGGAAAGACCTCCAAGACGAGCGTGGAAATCAACGGACTTGAGGCCTCGAAGTCATACATCTTCAGAATAAAGGCCCTCTCGGACGACAAGAATCTGAACGAATCGGCAGAAGCCGAACTGATGTTCACTACACGTCCGGAGAGCGAGGACATCCCCCAGATAATAATGGCCCACGTCGAGACCGGCGCGGACTATTCGACATACAACGTCTATGCGGTGGCGGATTTCCGCTATCTGCATTTCGCCGTTCCGACCACCTACTTCAGCGCGATGGGCGACAATGAGCTGCGCGACTACTACCTTGCGGCTTTCATCAAGTCGATAGAGGAGGCGGGGATGGACGTCAGCACCTACATAAGCCAGTACGCCGGCTGCGGGACTTCAAGCTACACGGAGACTCCGCTCTATTCGGAGATGTCCTACAGCATCGTGGCTTTCGGGGTGAACACCGACGGCCAGGCGACCACTCCGCTCTACAGGTTCGAGACCAAGACCCTTGCGGACGACACCGCGCCGATTCCCGACACCGTCGGAAAGCCGTGGTTCACGCAGTCTCTCTTTCTCGCGGAGTTCGGGGCATATAACCCCTCCAACTGCCTCTGGTGGAGATGGAAGGGGGAGAATGTCACGGCAATCAAGTGGATTATAACCTCCACCCGCTCGTTCAGAACTTATTTCGATTCGTCGGCGGAACTTTTCCGTAAATATGTGAAAGTCAATGGCGGCGAGTGTGGCGCGGATGTCATCAAAAGCATAAATTCCGAAAAGGGGCTGACCACGAGGTACTCGCTGAGTTCGGCCACGTCCTACACGCTCGGGACGCTTGCCGTGAACGCGGACAACGACACCACTTTCGTAGTCAGTTCGATGGCGACCAAGGCTTCGGAGAAGTATTACGACTGGGCGGGAGTGCTGCTCGGGACGGACGCATCCAAACCGGCGTCGTCCTCCCTCACCGGGCAGTTCGTGTTTATGTACGACAAGGACGAAGACCCGCTCACCTTCCATCTCGCGGGTCTGCGCTACTATTTCTGCAGGCAGGACGAGCTGAGCGGCATCGCGGTTGAAGACGCCGCGAAGATCGTGGCCGCGAAGGGTACGGACCTCACCCGGGCCAACATCGACCTTATGAACCTCACGGGTTCGTTCTCCCTGAGCTTCGGGGTTGACGGCTCTCCGCTCGCTCCGGAAACGGGCTATGCGCTTCTGGCGACCTTCACCGAGCGCAACGGCGACAGCCTGACCCGCTTCGCCTTCGGCAAGACGGCGGCGTCATCCGGAACGGCCGCGACCAGGGCCGTCTATGGCGAACCTGAGGCGCGGATTGAACTCGGACGTCCTGTGGTCATTGAGAGTTTCGCTCCTGAAATCGTGAGATGAAACCCTTAGATGAAACCCCTTATATATATGACACCAGTGGGGACGCAGAAGATGCGCGGGGCTTCAAAAGAAGAAATGAGTCAAGAAGTTAGAATGTAATGAGAAAAATAAGACATATTATTGCGTTGACAGTCCTGCTGTTCCCGGCCGTGGCGGCTCTGGCCCAGCAGAAGATCAGCGTCAGCGGGCGGGTCGTCGACAAGGACGGGATGCCTGTCATCAGCGCAGGCGTGTTCGTGAAGGGCACGACCAACGGCACGGTCACCGACTTTGACGGAAACTACACCCTCACGCTCGTGCCCGTCGATGCGGTTCTGACCGCCACGAACCTCGGCTATGCGGAGAGCGAACTTCCGGTGAACGGACGCTCCGTCGTGGACTTCGTCCTTCAGGACGAGTCGGTGGTGCTTGACGATGTAATTGTCGTAGCCTACGGAACGGCGAAGAAAGAGTCGTTCACAGGCTCGGCGAGCGTCGTGAAAGGAGAAGAACTGGGCAAGCGTCCGGTCGGCAACCTCACCAAGTCCTTCGAGGGCACGGTGGCCGGAGTGCAGGTGACCTCCGGGGGCGGACAGCCGGGCGAGGGCGCGTCCATAATGGTGCGCGGCATTGGCTCGGTCAACGCCTCGTCCACGCCTCTCTATGTCGTCGATGGCGTGCCTTACGACGGGGCGATAAGCTCCATCAACCCCGCCGACATCGAGACTATGACCGTGCTCAAGGACGCTTCGGCGGGTGCGCTCTACGGAGCGAGGGGCGCGAACGGAGTCATAGTCATAACCACGAAGAAGGGAAGCGCCGACAGGGTGAACATCAGCTACAAGGGCAACTTCGGAATCGCCACCCGCGCACTTCCGCGCTACGACCTCGTGGGGATGAGCGACTACGTGGAGCTGACCTGGGAGTCCCTCTACAACTCGGTGCGCTACGCCGACACCGGGGCTATGGACAGCGAGAGCGCCTCCGCCTACGCCTCGTCGCATCTCGCCGAGACAATAGGAGGACTGAAGAATCCGGAATACTACAATCCGTACAAGAACTACACCTGGGACACGCTCATCGACCGGTCCACGGGCAAGGTCAAGTCTGACGCGCAGGCCGCGTGGAACGAGAACTGGATGGACGAAATCAGCAACAACAAGGCTTTCCGCACGGAGCACATCCTTTCAGTGAGCGGCGGCACGGAGAAGACGAGCTACCTCTACTCTATGGGCTACTACAAGGAGAACGGCACGCTCCAGAACACCGACTTCGACCGCTTCACCGGCAGGATAAGCGGGGATGTTCAGGCCACGGACTGGTTCAAGCTCGGGATGAGCGCGAACCTCGCGCATTCCGTCTCGAATTTCCAGGACGCGAGCGGCTCCTCGACCTCGAATGTCTGGTACACGGCGCAGTTTATGGCTCCGGTCTATCCCGTGTATCTCAAGGATATGGACGGAAACAACGTCCTGGACGGGAACGGGAGCCTCCAGTACGAATACGGTTCGGCGGATGACAACGGCTACGCAAACCGCGTCACCGCGCAGGGCTTCAACTCCAAGGCGGAACTCTACAACAACAAGGCGTACTACAAGCGCAACTCCGTGTCCGCAAGGACTTTCGCGAAGTTCGGAACGACGCGCAAGACCTCTCCGCTCTACGGGCTGAACCTCACGGTGAACTTCGGACTCGACTTCACCGACTACGGCAGGACCGGGGTCAACGACAAATACCACGGAAACGCCAAGAACCAGGGCGGCTCGGTCTCCAAAATCAACACGAGGACGCTCAGCTACACCCTGAACGAGCTGCTCACCTGGAAGCGGGAGTTCGGAGACCACTCTCTCGACCTCCTCGCCGGACACGAATACTACCGCTACAACTACAACTACGCTGCGGCGGCGAAGAGCGGGATAGTGGCGGGCATCGACGAACTCGGCTCGGCGGTGACGACCATCACCAACACCTCCTACTCTCTCGACTACGCCATCGAGTCCGTACTCGCCCGCGTGAACTACGGCTATGCGGACAAATACTACTTCGACGCGTCCTGGCGAACGGACGGTTCGTCGCGTTTCTACAAGGACAACCGCTGGGGCAACTTCTGGTCCGTGGGCGCTTCGTGGAGGGTCACGAACGAGGAGTTTATGGCCGTTACGTCCTCCTGGCTGAACAATCTCACGGCCAAGATTTCCTACGGCGTGCAGGGCAACGACAACCTCGGCTCCTATTACGCCTGGCAGGGGCTTTTCAGCTACGGCTGGCCTAACGGGACCCGCCCGGGGGCCACGGCCACCTCGATCGAGAACCGTCTCGTGACCTGGGAGAAGAACGGCAACCTGAACACCGGAATCGAGGCGAGCCTTTTCGGCGGGCGGCTGACCACGACCTTGGAATATTACAACCGCCACACCCGGGATATGCTCCTGAACAACCCGCTCGCCATCTCCTCGGGCTTCTCCGGCTACGACGACAATGTCGGCGCGATGGTGAACAACGGTTTCGAGGCCTCCTTCCGGGGAGTCATCTTCGAGAGGGAGAACTTCCACTGGGACGCGACGGCGATGGTTTCGCTCAACAGGAACAAGGTCACGGCTCTCACCTCCTCCCAGAACATTATAAATTACGGGAATATGGTGATAGAGGTCGGCAAGCCGATATACACCTTCTATATGTCAAAGTCGGCCGGAGTGTCCCCGGAGACGGGAAAACAGCTCTACTACGCATATTACCGCTACGCCGTGGATGAAAGCGGGGCTACGACCACCGAGAAATGCGACGAGTACGTGACCGACAACGTGGGTCTCGCCTCGCTGAGCAAATACTACTACGGCAGCCGTCAGGCCCTGTTCTCCGGAAGCTTCGCATCGAACTTCGTCATATTCAAGAACTTCGACTTCTCGTTCCTGACCACGTATTCCGTAGGGGGGAAGATACTCGACAGCCTTTACGACGGGGCGATGAACGTGACTTACGCCGGAAACAACTGGCATCGCAACAAACTGCGCAGGTGGAGGAAGCCGGGCGACATAACCGACGTCCCTATGGTCGAAATCGGAGGCAGCTACAGCACGGTGGGGGAGTCCCTGATCGACGCATCCTACTTCGCCATCAAGAACATCACTCTCGGCTACACCATTCCGAACTCCATTACGGAGCAGGCGAAGATCAAGTCGTTCAGGCTGTTCTTCACCGCCGACAACCTCGCGCTGTTCAGCCATCTCGACGGGATGGACCCGCAGTACAACTTCGCCGGGACGGTGTCATACACCTATTCTCCTTCAAGGGTTTTCGCCCTCGGTCTTGACATAAACTTTTAGGAGGCCATTGAGATGAAGAAAAAGTTAATGATGATATTGTCAGCGGCGGTCTGCGCCGCATCCTGCAACCTGGAGTTCGAACCTACGGACTCCGGTTCGGGCAACGACCTGCTCAAGAACGCCTCCACGGCGGTTTCGATAGTGGACGGCATCTACAGCACGATGTGGACGGCCGGATGGTCAACCGGCGGGAACAGCCACCAGTGCTTCGGAATCGCGGCGTACAACCTCGCGCTTGAGGCTATGGGCGACGATTTCATAATGAAGGGCCCGGGCAACGGATGGTTCTGGTACGACCACTGCTACAACATAAAGGCCTATTACAGCTCCGACTCCTTCCGCTCCTACGACGTGTGGAACGCCAACTACACCTGGATTTCCAACGCCAATTACATCCTCTCCGCGCAGGAGACGATGGCGGGTTCGGAGGCTGACATCGCCTATGTCCTCGGCAGCGCCTACGCCATAAGGGGCCTGTCCTATTTCAACCTCGCCAACTGGTATGCACGTCCGCCGTACAGCGCCCTTCAGGACAAGTACCGCTGGAACGATCCGGGAGTGCCGGTCTACACCAAGCCGACATACAAGGACTTTGTGGGCGGCCCGCGCGAGAATCTCAAAGCCGTGTTCGGACAGATTGACGGCGACCTTGACAAGGCTCTGGAACTGCTCGAAAAGGGCGACGGCTCGGCTCTCAAAGGGAACAAGTCCCACATAACCCTGAACGTGGCCCTCGGAATCAAGACCCGCGTGGCTCTCGCGGAGGGGGACTGGGAGACCGCTCTGAAGGCGGCCGAGCGCATCATCGAGTCGGGGGAATACACGATAGGAGGGGAGACCGAACTTATGGGCGGGATGAACTCCATCTCGGCGGCCAACGTGATGTGGGGCGCGGGAATCGAGAACACCGAACAGGCGGGAGGCTACGCCGGCTTCTTCACGCATATGGACAACACCGACGGCGCATACGCCCAGTCCGCCCCGAAACTCGTCAGCTCCACGCTTTACAAGCAGATGCGCGGCAACGACATCCGTCTGAAATGGTGGAATCCGGACGACAAGGAGACCCCGTACATCTCCGACAAGTTCCATTTCTCGAACGTGGCGGCCTGGCTCGGCGACTACATCTATATGAGGGTGGAGGAAATCTATTTCGACGCTGCGGAGGCGGCTCTGCGCCTGGGGGACGGCGACAAGGCGGTGAAGTATCTCAACGCGGTGATGCAGAAACGTTCGGCGGGCTACGACGCTTCGTCCAAGTCCGGTCTCTCGCTCGGGGCCACCACGAACTCGTGGACTGGTTCGCTGCTTGAGGAGATTCTCGTCCAGAAGAGAATCGAACTCTGGGGCGAGTTCGGCCGCGTCACTGACGTGCGCCGTCTCGGACAGGGGATTGACCGCAAATCGACCGACGGGTTCTCGGACGAATGCCTGACCACGATGTCGTCGAACGGGGTCGTCCTCACGGATCCGGAGAACTACGAGTGGGTGATGACCATCCCGCAGGACGAAATCAACAACAATCCGAACATCAACGAGGAGGACCAGAATCCTCTGTAGAACTTTTTGACGGATTCATAAAAAGAAAGAACATATTCCGATGAAACGAAACATAAGAAACATATTCTTCGCGGCGTTCGCGTCCCTCGCGGCCGCAGCCTGTTCGCAGGAGCAGTTCGGAGTGACGGCGACATCCAATTCAGACGATGACAGGGAGATCCATTTCGTGCAGTCCAGTATGACTAAGGAGTTCGCGCAGGGGACTACGGAGGGGACGATAGCCGTGACTCTCGCAAGGCACGGCAACAGGGGGACCTACCGCGTCATTCTCCAGAAGAGCGGCCGCAATGCGGACCTGTTCGCTCTCAAGGACACGGTGGTAATCCCCGACGGGCAGTACAGCGTGGAGATTCCGGTCAAGGTGAACCTGTCGGACGTGGTGCTCGGCTCGTCGGTGGAGGCTTCGCTCGCGATTGTCGGGCGTGACGCGGAGCTTGGCGGAGATTCGGCCTACATAGGCAAGTACAGCGACTTCCTCGACCTCAGCGCGTCCTTCACTCTCGAATGGGAGCCTTATATGCGCACCACCGAGTCCGGGGAGGAGGTGCAGCAGACGGCCACCTACTATTTCGACCTGTTCTACACCGGCCGGCAGAGCGGCATCCCCGTAGAGATCGCCAAGGGCACGGACAACATATTCAGGCTCGCGGACTGGCTCAACGGAGCATATTTCCTCTTCAAGGTCGACTGGAAGAACAAGACGGTCGTCGTCCCGGGGCAGTCCATCGGCTATTATCACGAAAGCAGCGGCTCTTATGTCTATGTCTCCGACCTCGCCCAGTATCTCGGGGAGGACTCGCTCTATTCGAGCTATCCCTGCACCTGGGACGGAGAAAGGACTTTCACTATGACGCTGATTTACTACATTCCTGACGGAGGATATTTCGCCTACGGCGAGGAGAAGATAGTCTTTGCCGGAGACCACGACAGCGATCCGGTTCTCAAATCGGCGGTCTATGAGGGCGACGGGCGGTTCACCTTCGAGTTCAACGACTACACGGCAAGCTGCAAGGCGGTCGTCGTGGGCGGAGACATAGCCTCCGACGAGGAGAAGGTCGATGAGGTTTACAAGAAGATATGCCTCGGAACGGCCGAGGACGTCAGGACATTCACGGAGACGACCCAGACCTGGACTCCGGAGGCCGGGGTCAACACCCTCGTAGCGGTTCCTTATGACGAGGAGGGCAATCCGGGGGCGGCGGTGGCCGTGCGGTTCACCTACGACCCGGAGCACACCCTGCTGCCGGAGTTCATCGAGTGCTCCCTGTCCGTGAGCGAGGCGGACCCTTACACGACCGCGAACTGGTCGCTAAAGGTGCGCAACGCCACTTCGATAAAATATGTGATGTCCTCCAAGGATATGCTCGACCTTTACGAGGAGTATTACGGGCTTGACCGCGTGTTCTCGGTGCTCGGGAAGTCGCTGGAGGACGGCTATGTCGAGTCGGCGAACTCCGAGGCCGGCGTGCAGCTCCACTACGAAGCCGTCGAGGGGACGGAGTACAGGATGGTCGTGCGCATCGCGAACAGCCTGGGCGACGTCGTCGAGAAGAGCGTGACCCTGCGGATGCGTTCGCACGCTGACAGTTACGAGAAGAAGACCATCGACGACTTCACCGGCTCATATCTTATGAGCGCGACAGTCACCACCTCCGACGACAGCACGGGTTCGTCCGAGGCTTTCCGCGTCGACATAATCAAGACCGGCGCGAACACCGTCTCCATCAAGGGCTTGAGCAACTACAAGACCTATTCTCCGGAAATCGCCGGCACGTTCATCCCGGGGGAGAACTGCATAAGGCTGGAGTCGCAGAATCTCGGTGAGTTCAGCTATATGACGGTGGTGTTCGGCTTCGTGTCGAATCTCTACACGGGCATCTGGGGCAGCTCCTCCGCGCTTGAATTCGGCTTCGGAAGCGACGGCTATGTGCATTTCCGCGCCAAGGAGGGTTCGGAGTTCCCTGTGAACGGCTACAAGTTCCTGCTTTTCGACGGCTCGGCGTACAGCGGGTATGCTGCGGGGGATAAAACGTATAGTGACCTGTTGATGATGAAGTTATAAGGGTCAGACTGCCTTAAAAGGCGAATTGCTTCGTTACGCTCCTTGTCCAAATCCCGCAACCGACAGGTTGCTGCGGTTTGAACTTCGTCGCAAGCCTTGCACTTCATCCTTTTAAGACAGTCTGACTTCGGAGTGCTTAATCACTATATTCTTTAGGGGTATATTTGAGAAAAATGTATGTTTTTCTTGAATATGCCCCTTAAAATTTGGGGGTGTCCGGAGAAAAACATATATTTGCAGCCGATTTCGGAATAATAATCCGGGGTTAGTAGTGTTTTTATATATTTTTTCATATCCCCTTACAGAAGAGGATATGCCCGAAACAGCGGAACGGTTATGAAAAATCAGAGATTTGAGGCTCTCGGCATTATGCACTCGCGGGAGGACGCGAAGCCGGTGGAGACGTCGAAAAGGAAATCCGAAATCTTCGGACAGGACGTGTTCACCCGCTCGCAGATGAGGAGGTATCTTTCCAAGTCGGTGTATGACAGCGTTATCGAGGCGATTGAGAACGGACACAGAATTGACCGGAGCATCGCGGACCAGGTGGCGGAGGGGATGAAAGTCTGGGCAATGGAGCGCGGGGCGACTCATTACACGCACTGGTTTCAGCCGCTCAACGACTCCACGGCCGAGAAACACGACGCCTTCCTCTCGCCAGACCTCGAAGGGGATTCGTTCGAATATTTCAGCGGAAACCTTCTCTCCCAGCAGGAGCCCGACGCCTCCTCATTCCCGAGCGGCGGACTTCGCAACACCTTCGAGGCGAGGGGCTACAGCGCGTGGGACCCTTCCTCTCCGGCGTTCATAATGGACGGAACTCTCTGCATACCGAGCATATTCGTGTCCTACACGGGCGAGGCGCTCGACTTCAAGACTCCGCTTCTGAAGTCGATGGCGGCGATTGACTCGTCCGCCGTGGCGGTCTGCCAGCTTTTCGACAAGGATGTCGTCAGGGTCGTGCCGACTCTCGGATGGGAGCAGGAGTATTTCCTTGTGGATGAGGCCCTTTTCAACGCCCGTCCCGACCTTATGCAGACCGGGCGCACGCTGATGGGGCACACCGCAGCGAAGGACCAGCAGCTCGAAGACCATTACTGGGGCGCCATCCCGCAGAGGGTGGAGGAGTTTATGAAGGATTTCGAGGATGCGGCCTACAGGCTCGGCATTCCGGTGAAGACCCGTCACAACGAGGTGGCCCCGAACCAGTTCGAGTGCGCCCCGCAGTTCGAGGAGGCGAACATCTCCGTGGACCACAACCTGCAGCTGATGTCGGT
>CAVIXF010000071.1:0-9556 GCA_963646585.1 Candidatus Gastranaerophilales bacterium HUM_1
GGGTGCGTGGATTGAAACCTATGCCGGTGTAGATAAGGACGAACCGGTACTGTGTCGCACCCCGCGTGGGTGCGTGGATTGAAACTCACCGGGATTAAGGAAACGCCAATCAATAGGCGTCGCACCCCGCGTGGGTGCGTGGATTGAAACAGAACTTTGTTAAGCGTTTGCGCCGTCACAATGGTCGCACCCCGCGTGGGTGCGTGGATTGAAACAAATGTTTTATTATGCTGACCGAAAGAGGAAAGAGTCGCACCCCGCGTGGGTGCGTGGATTGAAACATCGTGGCAGGCCTCCATCTCTTTTGTCGAAGCACAGCCGGCCGGCCCGTGCTGACGGCCTGGTGTCACGGCTGTTCAGGTTCGCTTTCGAGCGTGAGGTTCGCGATGCCGCGCCTCTGCTTCTTGAGGTCGAAGAAGCCTATTATTGAGATGGCGAGCGAGCCGGCGAAATCGAGCATAAGGTCTTCCATCGTGTCCCTCAGCGCCTCGTGGCCTTCAAGCGGGACCGCCTTGTCGAAAGTCCCCGGGGTCGTCAGATACTGCTGCGTGTTCAGGCCGAAGATGTCGTCCGTGAGGAACTCTATAATCTCCCAGACCGCCCCGACCGCGAGCGCGAAACACATCACCCAGAGGGAGACGAAGACCGGAGAGAATTTCAATTTGTTGCCCTCGACGCTGTTGAACGTGTTTATGATGGCGTAGCCGAGAATGCCGAGGAGCACTCCGGACATTCCGTGTTCGAGCGAATCCCACCAGCCGAACTTGCCGTAGAAGTCAGCCACGTCCCCGAGAATCAGGCAGCAGAAGCAGAACGCCACGAAAATCACCTCCATAAGACGCGGAATCTTTATGTGGATTATTCGGTGGAGGATGTCCGGGACGAAGATCAGGAACATCATCAGCGCCACCTCGAAGGTCTGGAACGCGAGGCGGCTCATCGTCGCGTCGTCTTCGACTATGAAGATGGAGGCTATGCCGCCGGCGAAGAGCACGGCGCACAGCGACAGTATGACAATGGAGAATTTCGTGAGTTTTTTCGTCTGCATAGCTTCGGATTTTAGTCTGAAATGATAATCATTCCCGTTCCCTGCCGGCTTCCCCGGTCTGCTCCCTGTCGAACGCCTTGACAATCTTGGCGACCAGCGGATGCCGGACGATGTCCGCGTTGCTGAAAGTGATGCAGGAGATGCCCTTGATACCCTCCACGAGCTTCATCCCGCGAAGAAGGCCGCTGTCGTTCTTGTTGGGCAGGTCCACCTGCGACGCGTCGCCCGTGACTATGAACTTCGCGTCGCGCCCCATCCGCGTGAGGAACATCTTGAGCTGGCCGAGGTTGGTGTTCTGCGCCTCGTCGAGAATCACGCAGGCCCGGTCGAGGGTGCGTCCGCGCATATATGCGAGCGGGGCTATCTGAATCGTCCCCTCGGCGATGAAGTCCTGAAGCTTCTTCGGCGGAATCATATCCCCGAGAGCGTCGTAGAGCGGCTGGAGATAGGGGTCGAGCTTGTCCTTGAGGTCTCCCGGAAGGAAACCGAGCCTTTCACCGGCCTCGACCGCCGGGCGCGTGAGAATTATCCTCTTGACCTCGCGGTTCTTCAACGCCCTGACAGCCAGCGCGATGGCCACATAAGTCTTGCCTGTTCCGGCGGGTCCGGCCGCGAAGATGAGGTCGTTCTCGAAATAGGCCTTCACCATCTTCTCCTGGGTGGCGTTGCGGGCCTTTATCGGCTTTCCGTCGTTCCCGTAGACTATCGGCGCGTCGGCGTGCAGCTCGAAGTCGAGTTTCCCGCTCTCGCCCTCGAAAAGCTCCTCGATGTCGTAGGCCGTGAGGCTTCTCTTGTGCATCCGCTTCTCCGTCAGGCGGACTATCTTTTCGTTGAATCCGATGATGTCGTCCCGTGTCCCCTCCAGCAGCAGCTCATTCCCCCGGGCCACGACCTTCAGCTTCGGGAAATATGCGCACAGAGCCTCCAGAAGCCTGTTCGACGGACCGTAAATCTCCACCGGGTCAATCGATTCAAGTGTTATCGTCTTCTTCATAGGCTGCAAAAATAATGATTTATTCTTTTTCGTGAATATAGTTACGGATCCGGTGATATGCGGAATACGAATTTTATCTAAATTTGCAGGTTATTTCTTACTCGTACCGGAATCGGCTGCCGAAAGGATGCGGCCGTCATAATATCGAAACTATATGAACAGGAATCTTGTCCTCGCACTGGTCGCCTCGGCCGCGCTCCTGTGCAGTTGTGATTTTTTCCGTGGGATTGCAGGAAGGCCGAAGTCGGCGGACATCGAGGCCAAGCGGGTCGCCCTGCAGTTGAAGGCCGGGGAATTGAAGGCCGGGAAATCAAAGACGGATGCGCAGATGTCGGACGCGCCAGCGGCTGATGCGGCCGGGCTGAAGGACGGCGATCCGCTCCGGGCCGCCGCAATCGCGGAGCGGGCGGAAAGGGCCGAGAAGGACTCGCTCGCGGCTCTTGAGCGTCTTTCCGCACTTTCAGTCAAGATGCTGACCCGCAGCTCCCTCGGAGGCACGGCTGACGCGCCGGCCGCCCGCTACTGCTTCGTCGTCGGCTCGTTCAAGTCGAAGACCAACGCCGAAAGGATGGCGGCGAAAGTGAGGGATTCGGGATATGCGCCCGGAATCCTCTCGTTCCGCAACGGGATGTACGCCGTCTTCGTCGAACCTTGCGACAGACTCTGCGACGCGGTCGCGGCCTGCGAAAAAGTCCGCGCCGAGAAATTCTGCCCTGCGGACGCCTGGATCCTCCACAATGACTGACAAATATATATAATATGACAGCTACAGGAATGCGTAAATCAGGAAAGCGGAGTCTTGTGAAGACGGCGGCGGGCGTCGCGGCTCTTCTGCTCGCGGCTCTCCTGCCCGTGACCCCGGCGCTTGCCCAGTACCGGCCCGGCGGCTCGTACAGGGAGCTTTATGACAGCGAGACCGCAGTCGCCCTGCGAACGCATATCCGGGAGCTCGCCTCCGCAGAGAACGCCGGGAGGGCTCCGGGCTCGGAAGGGGAGGCGGCGGCCGCCGCCTACGTCGCCGGGGAGCTGTCGGAGTGCGGAGTCGACATCCTGGAGCTTCCTTCCGGAAACACTTTCGGAATCGCCTCCGAGGCCGACACCCTGACTTCGCGGAATGTCGTCGGATTCATCCAGGGGAGCGACCCGGAACTTTCGCGCCGCTACATCGTGATAGGGGCGCGGCTCGACAATCTCGGGAAGGACAGCTACACGGTTGACGGGCGGACGGTCGAGCGGGTCTATTCCGGGGCGAACGGAAACGCCTCCGGGCTCGCTATGCTCATCGAACTCGCCAGGATGCTTGAGACCAACGCCGGCTCGCTGAAGCGCTCCGTGCTTCTGGTCGCGTTCGGCGCATCGACGAGGACTTATGCGGGCGCGTGGTATTTCCTGAACCGTGCGTTCTCCGACGCCGCGAACATCGACGCGATGATAAATCTCGACTGCATAGGCGGCTGCGGCGGCTTCTACGCGTTCACCACGTCGAACTCCGACCTGAACACGATAATCCGCAGCCTGGAGGGGGAGCTGCTGCCCGTGCGCCCCGAACTCACGTCCGCCGAGGTCTATCCCTCCGACCACAGGGCCTTCTACGCCAAGGAGATACCGTCCGTCTGCTTCTCGACAGGGAAGTATCCGGAGCACAACACGGAGAAGGACACCGAGAGCATAATCGACTATCCTTCAATGGAAAGGATAATAGAATATGTCTATGCCTTCGCCTTGAGGCTTGCGAACGCGGCGGTCGCTCCGGCGTTCTCGAACACGATGACCTCCGTCTCGCGGGGGCCGTCCTACGACGACGTCATCCCCTACTACGAATGCGATGTCCGTCCTATGTTCCTCAACAGTCCCGACCCCCGTCAGTTCCTTTCGAAATGGGTCTATGAATATCTGAAATATCCGGCCTCGGCTGTCCGTGACGGCGTTCAGGGGACTGTGATGGTGGATTTCATCATCGACAAGAGCGGCAAGGTGACTGACGTGAAGGTGGTCCGCTCCGTGAGCGAGGAGCTTGACGCGGAGGCGGTCAAGGTGATTTCCGCGTCTCCGAAGTGGCGGCCGGCGCGGGTGAGGGGCGTGAAGGTGCGCTGCTCGATGACCATTCCTGTCGAGTTCCGTCTGGAGAAGGGCGGCAGGGGCGGATTCGGCATCAACAACGTCCGGGTGAAGTGAGCCTCGGGGGCGGCCGTTTCAGGCATATATACATAATATGGGTATATGCATATTTTTAGAATTTTAAGGTATATATTAGAATTTTAAGGTATATATAAGATATGGCAGATTACAATTTCAGAGAGATTGAAGAGAGGTGGCAGGCCTATTGGGCTGAGAATCACACGTTCGAGACCCGGACCGACCCGTCGAGACCGAAATACTATGTCCTCGATATGTTCCCCTATCCTTCGGGGGCGGGGCTTCACGTGGGGCATCCGCTCGGTTACATTGCGAGCGACATATTCAGCCGCTACAAGCGTCTGCGCGGGTTCAACGTGCTCCATCCGATGGGCTATGACGCGTTCGGACTTCCGGCCGAGCAGTACGCCATCCAGACCGGCCAGCATCCGGCGAAGACCACCGAGGACAACATCGCCCGCTACCGCCGCCAGCTCGACCGCATAGGATTCTCCTACGACTGGTCACGCGAGGTGCGCACCTGCGACCCGGCCTACTACAAGTGGACCCAGTGGGCGTTCCTCAAGATGTTCGGCAGCTGGTACGACAACGACCTCCAGAAGGCGCGTCCGATAGAGGAGCTTGAGGCGGCCTTCGCGAAGGACGGCAGCGAGTCCGTGAACGCCGCCTGCTCCGAGCACGAGCCTTTCACGGCGGAGCAGTGGAACTCCTTTGACTGGAAACAGAAGGCCGCCGCCCTGATGAACTGGCGCATCGCCTACCAGGGGGAGACCTCGGTGAACTGGTGCCCGAAGCTCGGGACGGTGCTCGCCAACGACGAGGTAAAGGAGGGCTACTCCGTGCGCGGAGGCCATCCCGTGGAGCAGAAGAAGATGACCCAGTGGCAGCTGCGCGTCTCGGCTTACGCCGGAAGGCTGCTCGACGACCTCGACGCGCTGGACTGGACTGATTCTCTGAAAGATATGCAGCGCAACTGGATAGGCCGGAGCCAGGGCTGCGAGATGATGTTCAAGACCTATAACGGCGACGCGGAGTACGACGTGACCATCTTCACGACCCGCGCCGACACCGTGTTCGGAGTGACCTTCCTCGTGCTCGCGCCGGAGAGCGACTGGGTGGAGAAGCTCACCTCGGCCGACCGCAAGTCTGAAGTGGAGGCCTACCTCGCGCAGGCCCGCAAGAAGACCGAGCGCGAGCGCATATCGCAGACGAAGACCGTCGCGGGAGTGTTCTCCGGCTCTTATGCCGTGAATCCGCTCACGGGGGAGAAAGTTCCGGTGTGGATTTCGGAATATGTGCTCGCGGGCTACGGAACGGGGGCGATTATGGCCGTGCCTGCGCACGACAGCCGCGACTACGCCTTCGCCAAGGCCTTCAACCTGCCGATAATCCCTCTGGTCGAGGGCTGCGACGTAAGCGAGAGCAGCTTCGACGCGAAGGAGGGGGTGATGTGCAACTCCGGCTTCCTGAACGGGATGACCGTCAAGGAGGCGATTCCGGCGGCGATCGACTATGTGGAGAGCCACGGGCTGGGACACAGGAAGATAAACTACCGTCTGCGCGACGCGATCTTCTCGCGTCAGCGCTACTGGGGGGAGCCTTTCCCGATTTGCTACAAAGACGGTGTCGCAACCCCGCTTCCCGAGGACAATCTCCCGCTGCAGCTCCCGCAGATAGACTCCTACCTCCCGACCGAGAGCGGAGAACCGCCTCTGGCGCGCGCCAAGGACTGGAACTACGAGGGGGCGCCTCTTGAAACCAGCACGATGCCGGGATTCGCGGGCAGCAGCGCCTACTATCTCCGCTATATGGACCCGCACAACGGCGAAGCCCTCGTGAGCCGCGAGGCGGACGAGTACTGGCGCAGCGTCGACCTCTACATCGGAGGCACGGAGCACGCCACCGGCCACCTGATATATTCCCGCTTCTGGAACAAGTTCCTCTACGACCTCGGCTACGTCTGCGAGAAGGAGCCGTTCCGCAAGCTCATAAACCAGGGGATGATCCAGGGCCGCTCCAACTTCGTCTACCGAATCATAGGCACGAACACTTTCGTGTCCTGCGGGCTCAAGGACAGATACGAGACGACGGAGATCCACGTGGACGTGAACCTCGTGAACAACGACCGTCTCGACACCGAGGCGTTCAAGAGATGGATGCCGGACTATGCCGACGCGGAGTTCATCCTCGAGAACGGCGAGTATGTCTGCGGCTGGGCCGTGGAAAAGATGAGCAAGTCTATGTTCAACGTGGTGAACCCGGATATGGTCTGCGACACCTACGGGGCTGACACCCTGCGTCTCTACGAGATGTTCCTCGGCCCTCTGGAGCAGAGCAAGCCTTGGGACACCAAGGGGATAGACGGGGTGCACCGCTTCCTCAAGAAGGTCTGGAGGCTGTTCTACGACCGCGACGGGCTGATTGTCACCGACGAAAAGGCGACCCCGGCGGAGCTCAAGACCCTCCACAAGCTCATCGGCAAGGTGACATCCGACATAGAATCGTTCTCCTACAACACCGCCATCTCGGCGTTTATGATTGCCGTGAACGAGCTGACCGAGCTGAAATGCAGCAAGCGCGAGGTTCTCGAACCGCTCGTCATCCTGCTCAGTCCGTTCGCCCCGCACATCGCGGAGGAGCTCTGGCGGGATTCCGGACACATCGACACCATCACCTGGACGCAGTGGCCGGAGTATGACGAGTCGCTCACCGTCGAGGACAGCTGCACCTACGCCGTGTCGTTCAACGGCAAGACCCGTTTCACCCTCGACCTTCCGAAGGCTATGCCGAAAGAGGAGGTGGAGGCGGCCGTCCGGGGCAATGCGCTGACGGCGAAATATGTCGGGGACGGTAGCATAGTCAAGATGATCGTCGTCCCCGGGAAGATCGTGAACGTCGTGGTAAGATAGTCCCTGATGGAAAAGAAAAAGCTGCTCAACGTCCTCTGGGACTATGTCATACTGAGTTTCGGCACGCTGGTCTACTGTACGGCGTGGACTTCGATCCTGCTCCCGAGCAAGATTGCCAGCGGCGGTCTGACGGGTGCGTGCGCCATCCTCCAGTACGGGACGGGCATCCCGATGTCCTGGTCTTTCTTCGTCATCAACACCCTGCTGATACTCACGGGGACGCTCATAATGGGCAAGGGCTTCGGGTTCAGGACGATATACGCCTATCTCCTGTCCTCCCTGATTTTCTGGATTTTTCCGACCTATCTCCCCGATTTCGTCGTGAATCTCGACGAGAAGATGTTCGCGGCGCTGCTCGGCGGATTCCTGGAGGCCTTCGGCATCAGCTTCGTCCTCAACAAGGGCGGCAGCACGGGGGGCACTGACATCATTGCGGTCTGCATCAACAAGTTCTGGCCGATCTCCCTCGGGAAGGTCTACCTCTGCGCCGATTTGCTCATCATATTCACGGTGGTGTTCCTGCCCGATATGGGCTTCGCGGACGTGCTCTACGGCTACCTCGCGATGATCGCCTTCTCTTTCGGGGTCGACTACTTCACCCTCGGGCCGAAATCGACGGTGCAGGTGCTGATATTCTCCAAGAAATACAAGGAGATAGCCGACCGGCTGATCGAAATGGACAGGGGGGTCACGGCGCTCAATTCCGTCGGATGGTACTCCGGAGAGGACAGCAAGGTGCTGCTCGTGATAGTCCGCAAGAGCAACTACAATGAAGTCGTGAATCTCGTCAAGACGCTGGACGACAAGGCTTTCGTGTCCGTGTCGAAGGCCGCGAGCGTGTTCGGGGAGGGCTTCGAGCAGATAAAGTCCGGGGTGGACGCCGGCAAGATCAGACTGTCCCGGAAGAAGGGCGGACAAAATCGAAACATTCCGGAAACGGGCGGACAGAATCAGACCGTCCAGGAAACGGACGGACAAAATCAGAATTGACGATATGCCGACAAAGATGAAAACAGGCTTTTGGACCGTGTTCAAGGAATACGGGATTATGTCTCTCGGACTTCTCCTCTATGCCTTCGGATGGACGATATTCATACTCCCGAACAACATAGTCGGAGGCGGGGTCTCCGGCATATCCGCCATAATCCAATATGCCACGGGGGGACATATCCCTATGGGTTGGAGTTATTTCGTCATAAACCTCGTCCTCCTCATCTTCGGAATCGCGATTCTCGGCAAGGGCTTCGGCTGGAAGACGGTCTATGCGATAGCCTACACCTCGCTGCTGCTCAACATATTGCCGGGCATTCTTCCGCAGGAGTTCATCCGGGAGCTTTCCGGCAGGCTCGGGCCGCTGCTCTGCACGGTGCTGGGCGGAGTGCTTTCCGGAATCGGGATAGGGTCGAGCATCTCGCAGGGGGGCTCAAGCGGCGGAACGGACATCATCGCGCTGATAATCTGCAAGTACCACAACACCTCTCCAGGACGGTTGATTCTCATTATGGACGTGGTCATCATCTCCGCGTCGCTTTTCTGCCCGTCATACAGGGCGGACGGCTCTCTGGTGGACAACGTGACAAAGGTCGCGAACGCGGCTTACGGTCTGATACTCATCACGGTGAACAGCTACACCATCGACCTTTTCCTCTCCGGGATGAAACAGTCGGTGCAGGTGTTCATATTCTCGAAGAAATATGAGGAGATCGCGGACTCCATCGCCTACGACCTGAAGAGGGGGGTGACGATATTCCATTCTATGGGCTGGTACAGCAAGGTGGAGAGCAACGTGATTATGGTCGTGGCGAGAAAGACCGACCTGAGTATGCTGCTGAGGCAGATAAAGGCCATCGACCCGGACGCGTTCCTCTCCGTCTCCAGCGTGATGGGGGTCTTCGGGCTCGGATTCGACCAGCTCAAGGGGCGCGACAAGAAATGATTTCGTCAGGACGGCGGCTGTCAGGGGCGATGGCAGCGTCAGGTCTCCGCTTAGAGGCTGCCGCCGGGCGGCCCTCGGAAACTTTTTGACGGTTTCTTAAGAAAACATTCGACAAAAACAAGCGCATTTGCTTGCGGTTTCGCAACAATCTCCCGCAGACAACGGGGGATTGTCTTTTCTATTTTTGCAGGTGGAACGGGATGTCCGCGTTCCGGCTTGGGAAAACAGAAAAACGATGCGCTATGATTACGCTCCTGATTTCGATGCTCGCCGCCGTCGCGGCCCTGTCCGCCGTGGCTGCGGTCATCTTCCGCCCCTCGCCTGTCCGCTCGCGGATTCCGGATTCCTCGCCCGTGAGGAACATCTATGTCATCTCTGTCGCTGCGGCGGGGCTTCTGCTCGTGTTCAAGGATCTGATTTCCGGCTCGGGCTTCCGTCTCACCGCTGACATCGCTCTGGCGACGCTCCCGCTCACGGCTCTTCCGGCAGTGTCGGAGGGCAGGGACAGGCGGACGTTCTGCATCGCCGTGCTC